>JBMZDS010000017.1:0-13240 GCA_049614465.1 Chitinophagales bacterium | reverse complement strand
AGGTGATTCTAAGTTAGAGAAAGTGGCAAAATTGCGTCCTGCATTTGATAAGAAGTTTGGAACATTGACAGCTGCAAATTCTTCATTTTTGACAGATGGTGCTGCAGTTTCTTTATTAATGACGGAAGAAAAAGCTAAAGAATTAGGTTATACGCCTAAAGCCGAAATCGTAGACTATGTATTTACAGGACAAGACCTGATGGATGAATTATTGTTAGGTCCTGCATATGCCATTGCTAAGATTTTAAAGAAAAATAATTTGACATTAGACGATATTGATGTCTTTGAAATTCATGAAGCATTCGCAGGTCAAGTTCTTGCGAATCTAAATGCATTAGAATCTGACGAATTTGCCAAAGAAAATTTAGGAAGAGATAAAGCTGTAGGCGCAATTGATAAAAGTAAATTGAATAATTGGGGTGGTTCATTATCAATAGGTCATCCATTTGGAGCTACAGGTTCGAGACTAGTGACGACTGCCTCTAATAGATTGCAAGCCGAAAATGGAAAGTATGCTTTATTGGCTGCTTGCGCAGCTGGTGCTCATGGACATGCGATGTTGTTGAAGCGCTATGGCGCTTAATGAAATTCGAAAAAATAAAACCGAAATTCGAAAAGACAAATTAGATTTGAATGGCTGAGAAAAAACAATATGATTTAGAATTGCGAACAGAACTTTATGCGAAGAGCATTAGGGTATATCTGAAAACAATCACAAAATCAATTGTTAATATGGATGACATCAAACAAGTAGTTCGTTCTTCTGGTTCTGTGGCAGCTAATTATATGGAAGCTAATGACAGTTTGAGCGATAAAGATTTTGTATATCGAATCAAAATTTGTAGAAAAGAGGCAAAAGAAACTCGTTTATGGTTTCGAATCATAAATGTAGAAGAAGTGGAACAAGAAAAAATTAAAGAATTTGAGCAAGAAGCACACGAATTGATGAATATATTCGGTGCTATTTTGAGAAATTTTAAAGACAATAGAAACAAAAATTCGAAATGATGAAATTTTAAATTCGAAAGTACAAGTATGTAATTTTCGATTTTTTTTATTTCGTATTTCTGATTTATCAAATTTTGATTTAATAATTAAGTTATATTATGAGAAGAGAAGATGTACTAAAATTAATTGTCGAAAACGGAATCGCTACAATTTGGCTAGACCACAAGATTGAAAAAATGAATGTTGTGTCACCTGATATGATGGGAATTTTGGATGCTGTTTTTGAAGAGTTGAAAACGGATGATGAGATAAAAGGCGCTGTGATTATTTCTGGAAAGAAAGATTTTATTGCAGGAGCAGATATCAAGGCTTTTTCGATAGAAAAGAAAGGCGACTTCAGACCCATACAGGAGAAAGGTCATCAAGGACTACTTGAGCTAGAGATGGGAAAGAAACCTGTAGTTGCAGCAGTTCATGGCACAGCTTATGGATTGGGAACAGAATTATCTTTGGCTTGTCATGCGATTATTTGTTCTGACCATAGTAGTACAAAATTTGCTTTACCAGAAGTGAAACTGGGCTTGCTACCTGGTGGTGGTGGCACACAGCGTTTGCCAAGACGTGTAGGATTGCAAAAAGCAATGGATATGATGCTGACAGGCAAAAACATCTATGCTTCACAAGCGAAAAAGATGGGCTTGGTAGATGAAGTCGTTGATAAAAACAAATTGCATTCTGCTGCAGTACAATTGTGCCAAAGAATGGTAGAAGGCAAATGGAAACGCAAACAACGTAAGAAAGGTTTTGTCAATTGGTTTTTGGAAGATACAGGTATTGGTAGAAATATCGTTTTCGGACAAGTCAAAAAAATATCAGGCAAACAAACACAAGGAAATTACCCTGCAATTCCTGCGATTATCGAATGTGTCGAAACGGGCTACAAGCAAGGAATCAAAGCAGGATATGAAAAAGAATTGGTGCGTTTTGAAGAATTGATGCTCACATTTGAGAGTGAATCTTTGCGTTCGCTTTTCTTCGGAATGTCTGACAACAAGAAAAATCCATATCGTGCAGATGGTGATGACAAAAAAGAGTTGAAAACGCTCGGAATGTTAGGCGCAGGATTTATGGGTGCAGGAATTACGGAAGTTTCTGTTAATAAAGGAATTGATGTTTTACTGAAAGATTTAGAACAAGAAACATTGACTGCCGCAAAAAAGCAAATTTGGAAAGGAATCGCTAAAAAATTGAAGCGAAGATCAATCAAAAAGACAGAAGCAGAAGAAATCATCGGACGAGTACAAGCGACTTTGGATTATGATACATTTGATACGGCAGATATTGTGATAGAAGCTGTAGTAGAAAATATGAAAGTCAAGAAAATCGTGATTGACGAAATTCAAGACAATTGCAAAGATGATGTCATTATAGCCTCAAATACATCTTCACTTTCTTTGACAGAAATGGCAAATTATGCCAAGAAACCCGAAAATGTAATCGGGATGCATTATTTCTCTCCTGTACCGAAAATGCCTTTGTTAGAAATTGTAAAAACAGAAAAAACATCTCAAGAAGTTATCGCTGCTTGTTACGATTTTGGTATCAAACAAGGAAAAACGGTTGTCGTTGTAAAAGATGGACCAGGATTTTATGTCAATCGTATTTTAGGGCCTTATATCAATGAATGTTTGACGATGGCAGAAGAAGGTGTTGCTTTAGATTTTATTGATAAAGCCTTGATTAAAAAAGGATTCCCTGTAGGACCTATCTCATTGCTAGATGAAGTAGGGTTGGATATTGCTAAGCATATCGCAGAGACTTCAAAAGAACAATTGAAAATAACACCAAGAGAAGGTGTTGTACCGTCAGAAGCGTGCATCAAAATGTATAATGATGGTCGATTGGGCAAGAAGAATATGAAAGGATTCTACAAGTATGAAGACAAAAAAGGTAGAGCTAAAAAAGCAGGAATAGATCCAGCGGCATATAACTACGTAGCAGGAAATGGCGACAAAAAAATGGACATTGCAGAAGTGCAAGACAGAGGATTGATGCTTATGCTCAATGAAGCTGTCATGTGTCTTGAAGAAGGAATTATTGACAATGTAGCAGATGGAAACTTGGCTGCCGTATTCGGTATTGGATTCTTACCATTTACAGGAGGACCGTTCCGTTATATGAATCATTTAGGACTAAACAACGTAGTCGCTCGCATGAAAGAATTTGAAACAAAATATGGCGTACGATATGCACCTAGACCTATGCTACTAGAAATGGTAAGTACAGGAAAGACGTTTGAGTAAAATTTTAATTATGCTTATAAAATAAAAAGGACTCGATAACAATATTCTTGAGTTCTTTTTATTTTCCTTTCAAAAAAATAGATTTAAAATTCAATTTCATCAAAAGAAATAGCGTGTTCTATTCGCAATGAATCGTTAATATCATAAAGATTTAGCGTCAAAAATTGTTCTGCCCAATTTATCTCAATCAATCCAAAGTTGTTTTCTGCAACGGCTTCATCAATACGATTAATATTTGTTTCTATAAATCGCCATTCTTGGGTTAATCCACTAGAGGTCATATCATAGATAGGATATGTGTTTTCGGTTTCCATTTTAGACAATTCGCCCCAGTGTACATCACCCGAAATGAAAACAACACCATTTGCTTGTGTTCTTTCTATAATATCAAGCATCTTTTGTTGCTCATGCGGCATATTTGTCCAAGACTCATAGCCATTATACTCATGTGCAAATTGGTTGCTTGATGCAATAATACGTATCGTAGCAGGATTCTGCAATTCTTCTTCGAGCCAAAGCCATTGTTCTTCTCCTAAAAAAGTTGACTTTTTATTATCTGTAGGCATATAAGCATGCTTATACCCTTTTTTACTTTTCTTTAGTCTATCCCTAAATGTACGTGTATCAAGCAAGATAACCTGTACTATACTATCTCCACTGCCATAATATTCAGCATGATATATTCCTTCATGATTGTAGCGTGTCGAACTATCTGGCTCTTCCCAAAAATCAAGAAAAATAGCCTTTGATTCTTCCTTTTTTGGATATTCTTTTCCTGCATCATTCTTACCATAATCATGGTCATCCCATATCGCTAACACTTTTGTATTTTCTCTCAGGTTTTGATGAGGCGCTTTATTACCCAGCTTATCATATTTTTTCTGCAACAACTCCATATTCTTAGTATCACCATAAATATTATCCCCTAGATAGATAAAGATATCAGGTTTTTTATCTGTGACTTTATACAAGATGTCTTGATTCGCATTTTGATGTCCACAAGAGCCAAAAGCGATTTTTGTAATTGTTTGCGCAGAAGAATTAAAAACAGAGCAAACTGCAATAAAAATTAGGGTGAATTTTCTCATAAAAAAACATTGCTTTAGTACAATAAAAAAAGGTGAGCAAAAGCCCACCTTTTTATTAATTTAATAGAACGTCAATTAGTCTATTGTTTCAGGATCTTGATCTATATACTCAACATCTATTTGGAAATCTTCATTGATTTCATTTTTCAATTTGAACTCTACACGTCTGTTTTTAGCACGTCCTTCAGGACTATCAGTACCATCTGGATTTGCATTTGGTGCTATAGGCTGTGACTCTCCAAATCCTTGTGTGATTATTCTATCTTCAGCGATATCAAGCTCTAAGAAATAATCTCTAGCTGCATTAGCACGTCTTTCAGACAACGCTTGGTTATAGCTATCACTACCTTTACTATCCGTATGTCCTGATATTTCAACTTTCACTTTCGGATAATCCATCATTATTGCATATACAGAATCCATCTCATCCTTATACATTTCACGGATATTATCTTTATCAAATGCGAAATAAACATTCTTTACTTTCAATCTAACAATAGGTTTTAGATATACTATATACTCCATAGTATCACCTGCGTATGCCATTATATCATCTGACTCTACAGTTGTGATACTTGGCCAGTAACCTTCCTTACTTGCATTGACTTTGTACGAAAAGCCATCTTCTGCTAGTACAAAATTAGGCGTTTCGCTTGATACTCCTTCTGCTACTAACTCAAAATCATCTTCTACGATCATATAACTTGCTACATCAGCTCCTTCAAGAATTTCTTCTGTACCTTCAATGATTGTTGTGATAGCAATGTACTTATCTGTAGTCAACTTCAATTTGAATACATCATCACAACAAGTCTCTCCTCTATTAGAAGTAGTCCCTACTCTATTCGATACTACATATCCTTTTGTACCTGCTTCATTTAAAGAAAGATATAAATCATCAGCACTAGAGTTAAGTGGCTGTCCTGCATTGTAAACATCACCTGTCCAGTTATCGACATTACCATCTAATTTGAAAACATCTAAACCTCCCATACCAGGATGTCCATTAGAACTAAAGTAAAGCGTCTGGTTTGTATTATCATAGTGAGGAGTCATCTCATCAAATGATGTATTGACATCATTGCCCATACTTTTTGGAGTTGAAAAATCCCCATCATCATCCATTACAGAATAATAAATATCCATTCCTCCCTTAGAACCTGTACGATTAGATGCAAAATAAATGACATCATTTCCATCTGCATCCTTTCCTAATGAAGGCTGTGTAGATGTTGCTCCTTTCTTATTCAGTTTTGAAACTGCATCTGGATCAGACCATGTACTTCCACTTTTCTCACTCTTGTAGATATTACATACGATAGTTTGAGCCGCTTCTTCTTCACACATTGTAAAATACATAGTATTGCCATCTTCTGTCAAGACTGCGTTTCCTACGTGTTTATTATCTGCATTTATGTTATCTGGAAGTAATTCTCTTTCCCAAGTACCGTTGTTAAACTCTGCAAAATACAATTTTGTATAGTAATCATCATTCACATCTTGTGCTTCTTCTCTGTTGACTGCACTATCTGGCAATAGAGCTCCCATCAATACTTTATCATGAGCCACTACTGTAGGAGAAAAATCTTGTAACTGATTATTCAATCCTTCTTCCATAGTTGTCACTTCAGAGTATGATTTTTCTTCTAGCATTGCTATCGCCAAATCACAACCTTCTATTTCGAGTCCTGCCCAATTTTTCAAGTGCTCTTCTTCTTCTGAAAGTTTTTTACTCTCTTTTGTAATATCTATGTATTCCTTAAATTCTTTTTTAGCTTCTTCATATTGCCCTTGCTGCTTTAGCATTTGAGCATAATAAAATTTTGCTTCTGGCCATGCTTTTTCATTCAATTCTAAAGTTTTAGCATACCATTTTTCTGCCTGCTTATAGTCTTTTAAATGTCTATTAGTCTGCGCTAATTGATAAGACAAGCGAGAATTTTTTTGTTTTTTCTGTGCAGCTTCTTCATAATTGTCTGCTGCATTAAAAAAACTTGTTTCATCATATAGTTTATCGCCTTCTTTTATTAGCTTACGAGTGGCACAAGAAGACATAAAGAGGATACATAATCCTGCAATTATTAAGTTATTTACTCTCATTGTATTTAAGGTTTTTAGAATCTAGGATTGAATAAATAAGTATTTGTTTTAGGCGAAGTTTGTTGCCCTGCAAAATAGCTTATTGCTATTTCAAAAGCATTAGGCATTTTTCCTACTGCATCTTTTGAGTCTTGGTTGAGTTGTGCTAAACCAAAATCATATGCACCAGTAATTCGGAAATTTTGGAAATCAACACCACCCTTTACTATAGCAGCACCATTATTCCCTATACTATTGGTAGCCATTCGATACCATCCCCCAAGCAATAAAGTAGTTGTTTTTTGCTTTTGGCTCATCAATTTATAACCAAAAGTAACTCCCATATTCACTTCTTTTGCTTTCACTGTAGTCTGATACAATGCTCCTGGTATTACCAACCATTTTTTTGCTATTTCAAACTCCATACCTCCATGTATAACATGTCGACCTGGTGTCTCTCCTACACCATCACCAGTAGTATTATCTATCAAGTCATCTTCATGCTTTAGCAAATTGAAATACGTATATCCTGCATAGAAAGTCATCCAGTCTGTAAACTTTGCATCAAAGAATCCACCAACATTCATATCTACAGAATGATCTGCCCCTGACAATAAATCCTCATCTTGAGATTGTGTCAATGTAGGGTCGATGATTTCATCTTCGAAATACAAATCATCACCTATACTTCTATTGATATAATTCGCTTGCATTCCTAATGCTAAATGGTAATTCCCTTTTTTGTCTAGTCCCTTGTGATAAGCGACACTCAAGCCAGCCTTCATTGTCTGCAATTGTGCTACTTTATCATACAGTGCTACTATACCTATTCCAAAAGCATCAGTTTTTAATTTATGCTTGAAAAGCGAAAAATCAACAGATGCAGATGGAGTCATATATGCATTCGTATTTTGCGTAGCTCTCCATTGATCTCTATAAATAGCTGTTACTCTATATACTCCGTTGAACTTACCTGTCAATGCAGGATTGAGCGTAAGTGGTGATGCATAATACTGCGAGAAATGGACATCTTGAGCAGATACTCCTATTCCTAATAGCACAAAGCAAAATAAGATTAAAATAGATTTCTTCATGTTTATTCAGTTTAGTAAAGTAATATTTGTTTTTGTTATTTTAATAATGTTACACTTCCTTGATGATAATAAGTTTCATTGCCTGGCTTATCTACTCGCACATAGTAAGTATACACTCCTACTGGCTGCATTTCTCCCTGATAAGTACCATCCCATCCTTGTGAGCCTTCTTCATACTGATACATCAGTTCTCCCCATCTATTATAGACTCTAAAATCAGACAATACACTATTACCATCTACATTTACTGGTGAGAAAAAATCATTTACATTATCCCCATTAGGTGTAAATCCTGTAGGTATTTCAGGATCATCAACAAAAATAACATTTATCATCAAATCGACAAGTTTAGAACATTCATGCATAGTACTATCATTCAATAGGTGATTGCTTTGTACATCTACACTTATGGTATAATCACCTGCAGGTGCGTTGAATAATGGATTCTCCGCAGTATTATCTACAAAATTTATCGCATCTTGCCAGTCAAATGTATAATCTATACCATTCAATGCAGTATAAGTAACTGTCATCTCTGCATCATCATTACCAAAAATCTCAGCAGGAGCATTGATACTTGGATAAGAACATGCATTAATGAAATACAATGCTTCTATTGCACTTGGACAGTTATCTTTCATTACATATACAGAATCGCCTGTTTCATAATGTCCTGTGTAGATATTGATTATTCCATCATCTTCTAATGCTCCATTCCAATAAACTTCATCTATCGCTATATTGGCATAACTAGATACATCAATTTGAACTGTATCATCACAACATAAGACATCTCTTAGACCTGTAAAATCTAATTGTGGTACAGGATTGACATCTACTCTTATTGTGGAATTTTCTGAACATAGTCCATCATTATAATTCAATACATACAGACCTTCAGTAGATACAGTAATAGATGCACCTAGACCTGCTTCTGGACCTGTCCATAAATATGACCAACCTGGATTGGATGGGGTAGATAGTATAACACTATCACCAGCACATATCACTTCTATTGTATCTCCATTATTTATCTCTGCCGATGGCAAAGGATTGACAGTTACTAAGACACTATCCTGTATTGTACAAATATTGTCAGAAATATCTACAACATAATTAGTTGTTACAGATGGAGTAGCAACAGGGTTTGCAATAGACGTATTATCTAAAGAACCATCATCTGGAGTCCAATCATAGAACGTTCCTCCCACTATTGATAAAGGTGCAGTATCCCCATCACATATGGTTACATTTGGAGAAATAGTATAGCTTATGTCACTAACATTTACAGTTACTTGATCTGAATAAGAACAACCATCAGAAAATTCTCCTGTTACAGTATAAACAGTTGTTGTACTTGGTGAAGCAAAAGCAGTATAAGGATTTCCTGTATTAGGATCTACATTATTAGGATCCCAAGAAAAATAAACACCAGCTGGTTGGTCAATAATACATCCATCTATTACTGTAAAGACTGAACCTGTAGCTGGAGTTGGTCCATCACTAAACACAATATTACCATTAGGATCAAGAAGATTATATGTATTTTCCCCTTCCCAACTTGCTGAAGTGTATACTAACTCAAGATCTTCTCCATATATAGCACTAAAGTTAGCGGCTGACCCATTACCAGTAGCCGAAAAAGTACCAATAGATGTACCATCAGAAAATACTTCCACAAAACCGCCATTCCATCCATCTCCAAAACTATCAAACATATCTAATGTATAATTGCAAAAAGTATCAGATACGAAAGAATTTGTAGCCGAAGGTGTGTATATCGGTAATGGTCCGCCTGAGCAATTAGCTGAAGTTGTAAAAACTAAACCCGTTGCTGGATTAGGTCCATCACTAAATATATTTACACCATCTCCATCCAATAAGCTATATGTATTCTCATTTTCAAATGCTCCAGAAGTATAAATTAATTCGACAGTTGCTCCAGAATTGACAATAAAAGTTTCAACAGATCCATTCCCTACAGCTGAATAAAAGCCTATAGATACACCATCTGCAAGCACCTCTACTTCTGCACCATTCCATCCATCGCCAAAATTGTCTAACATATCTAATGTATATGTACATTCACTATAAAACGCATCTTGTCCTGTTACTTCAACCGCTAATTCTACTTGTTCACCTAGGCATATAGACGTATCTGAATAAAGAACATCTATACCAACATCTTTAACATATACATCAAACTCTTCAATATATAAATTACCAAAAATGTCATATGCTTCATATACATAGGTATGATCACCTATACTAGAAGGTACAATTGTAACATTGTTTTGAGTCAATGGTGCTGATATAATATCTGTATCAAATTGCCATGCTCCATCTATCTCATAATAAACCTGTACTGTATCATCGGCATTAGCAAGGAATGCTGGATTAAATTCTACTGTAGTAGAAAAAACCCAACCATTGTCTCCTCCAAAATCATCTATTACGATTATTTGCCAAATACCATTCATAGGACAGCCTAATAAATCGTTCCAATTTCCTTCTATATCATATGATCCTGCTGGATATCCTGCTTCTTGAGTCAAATCTCCCATTGTAGCATTAGGTGAAAAACAATAGTCATATCCAGTACCTGGAGGATTTTGCTCAGGATCAAATTGAGCAGGTGTTCCCGCAGCACCATCTGGAGTACCAGGTATTCCAAAGTTATCTGCTCCTACATTATCAAAATCTTCATTATCCACAATATATGCTTGCTGACCATTAGGACATTCAATAATGATATCTAAATCTCCAACATAAGAGTGCTCCATATTGATGCAAAAATTCCACAAATCATTTACATCTGTCAACGCAGTACCATTTGTATAGCCACCTATAGGTACATCTACAATAACTGGTGTAGAAATACCATTCCAAGTATCATTATCACTATCGTCAGGAATAAATGTAGAATCAACAACTGTAACTGTACTAGTAGGAGAAATGACCGGCCCTTGTATAAGCCCATTAACTTGTTGCCCTGGAATTATAATATTATAATCTATAGTATCGCCAAAACATATAGTAGTATCAAATCCTCCCAAATCTAATAATGGTAAAACAACAACTTTAATACCGTCTCCATCACTATCATAAGCGACATTGCCATCTTGCCTACTACAATCATTAGCATCAATTATTTGAAGATTGACTTCATAAATAGAAGAGCCTGTGTATGTATGACATACGACTTGCCCTGTATCTACGCTACCGTCACCAAAAGTCCATATAAATGTAGAACTAGCATCATCCTGCGGATAATAATTGTTATTTTGTAAATATTCTCCGAAAGCTTCAAAACAAACTTCTGTACCTTCTAACACATATAAATATCCACTGTCAGTAGGAGCAGGCGTAACCGCTATCGAATCCAAATTTACTGATTGACAGGGAGCCGTACAAAACAATTCAAAAGCAAAATCTCCAACTTCAGGTCCCGCATCTGAGACAAACTGAATAGTCACACATTTATTCGCACCTCCATCATTTATTACTGTAGAAATAAGCTGATCTCCAACACCTACTCCAGAAGAAGCTGTAATAGTAGCCATAAGTGGAGACGAAGTACCGGGACCATCATAAAAAGATATATTATCATTTGCACCTAGATTAATATCCGTCCACTCGAAACCTAAAAAAGGGGTGTCTGTAGGTGTTGGACTAGGAGGACAGATAGTTATCGTATAGCCTACATTAGCAGCTGGGTAAGATGCGTTCTGACCACCTGGATCAAATATTGTATCAATATTATTACAGTTAGACATTAGTATAAATTGTCCGTCTTGCATCGTTAAATTATTTCCTGTCAATATTTGAGAAAAAGAAAATAATGGAATAAAGATAACAAGTAAAAAGTATATTTTTTTCATAGCAATAGTTATTTATAACCTTTAAAGATTTTATTTATAATACTCTTTTTTAACTTTTGACATCGAATAGACGATTAAAAAAGATACCTCATCTTTGATTTTATATTCAAAATAAACTTGAGAGCTATTGGTATAGTCAAACTTAGGCAATTCGAATATATTTATATTTTCAAGGTCTTCAATTTCAACTACAATAAGATCTTGTATATCATATTTCTCTTGAATCGTCTGTTGTACAACATATCCATTTTCTACATAATAATTTAAAAATGCAATTTTCTCTGTCGTCATTTCAGTCAGTTCTTCTTCGCTAAATGCAGTATATAAACGCTCATCTATCTCCACAGAAGTCTCTTGGGCATAAGCAGTAAAAACGAATAATGTGGTAAGGAAAAATAAAAATTTCTTCATAGTAATTTCTTAATGATTTAATAATGACGATAAATATAAAGAACTATATACCATGTTTCAAAGCAAAATGAAACATTTTTTGCAGAAAATACGTATAAACTAACTTTTAAAGCAATAACTTCAAAATTATAGAGGTTTTAATACTAAGAACAAGATACTTCTTGCTTCGCAACTGATGACTTACGAGAAGCGAGTCCTAGCAACTGAAACATATGCTGATCTGATCCTACTTCTGGATTTGGAGTAGTCAGCAGCTTGTTTCCACCAAAGATAGAATTGGCTCCTGCCATAAAACATAATGTCTGTTCTTCTACACTCATCAATTCTCTACCTGCAGAGATACGCACAATACTCTGCGACATGATAATACGTGCAGTAGCAACCATGCGAAGCATATCCCATACAGAGACTCGATCATTAGATTCTAGTGGTGTTCCTTTGATAGGCACTAGACAATTGATAGGTACCGACTCTGGCTGCTGTGGCAGGTTGGCCAGTGTATGCAACATTCCTATACGGTCTTGATGTGTCTCCCCTAGCCCGATAATTCCTCCAGAACAGATTTTCAAGCCACTATCTGCTACAGCTTGTAGTGTTTCTAATCTATCTTGATAAGTACGTGTTGTAATGATTTGATCATAATATTCATCTGACGTATCTACATTATGATTGTAAGCATCTAGCCCTGCATCTTTCAATTTACCTGCTTGCTCTACATTAAGCATTCCCATTGTGACACAAACTTCTAGTCCTTCATCTTTTACAGCCTTTACCATTTTGAGCATGCTATCAAAATCATGGTTTTCACGAATACGCGTTCCCATACTACTCAAACAGAATCTTGTAGATCCATTAGCTTTTGCTATTTTTGCTTTATGAAGTACCTCATCTAATCCCATCATTTTTGTGGGCTTGACTTCGGTATTGTATTTTGATGACTGTGAGCAGTACGAACAATCTTCTGGACAGCCTCCTGTTTTTACAGAGAGTAATGTATTGACATAAATTTCTCCTACGGTATGATTTTCTTTATGTATGGCATTCGCCTCAAACATCAATTGCAATAAAGGTCTATTATAGATTTCTTGTATTGCGAGTTTAGTCCATTTTTCATTATTCATAAGGCAAATGTAATTAAGAATTGGGAATTGTAATTATTAATTAGGAATTATCAATTAGGAATTTGTAATTGTATCTAATGAGTACTTAATAAATATGACTTCTTGTTTCACGCGAAGACTTCTCTTACTATATTTTTTTTAACCATAAAGATACTAAGGAATATAAAGAATTATAAAAAGAGAACTATCGACCAAAAAGCAGCTTACTACAAACCATCGACCATCGACTAAAAATGCTGTAGTATGAAAAGCATTATCAATTAGGAATTTGTAATTGTATCTAATGAATACTTAGTAAATATAACTTCTTGTTTC
>JBMZDS010000016.1:0-13301 GCA_049614465.1 Chitinophagales bacterium | reverse complement strand
ATGGCAAACCTTAATGAAACATATCGAGTTAATTTTTTTTGCCCTTTTAAGCAGAGTTCAAAAAATATTTTTGCGCCTTTTGAGTAAAGGCTTTTACATTTTTAAATATACTGTTTTGTTGTCAAAAATTTAATTTAAACTTTTATTTTTACTCACAAAATTATCCATTTTGAATTCAATCATAGAAGAGATTAAAAATCAATTGACTGCTTCAGAGGATACACAAAAAGTGTACAGCAAGATGGTCAAGATAGTGAAAGTGCAAAAAGGACAAATTCTTCAAAGAGAAGGTGATTTTGCTACTAAGGCTTATTATGTGCGAGAAGGTTTGCTACGTAGTTATACAATCGATGAAAATGGGAAAGAACATATCTTTATGTTTGCTCCCGAAGGATGGTTGATAGCGGACAATGCCAATTTACAAGATGCTTGTGATTTGTTTATTGATGTGCTCGAAGATGCCGAAATAGAAGTTATAGATAAGCAACTTTTTGATGAAAAGTTTATCTCATTAGGTAGTGTGCGAGAAAGACTAAATGGATTGTATAGACGAATAGCTGTATTACAAAAACGGGTCATAATGCTTATGAGTACGCCAGCAATTGGTAGATATGAGCATTTTGTAGCGACATACCCTCAAATATTGCAGCGAGTGCCTCAAAAAATGATTGCTTCTTATCTCGGTATCACTCCCGAAGCATTGAGTAAAGTCAAAAATCAGCGAAAGTCTAACAAGTAACTTTTCATTTCTTAATCTAGGTTAATGGATAGCGATAAATAGCGACTGATATTTGTATCGTAAAACAAAATACTAAGATTATGAAAAAGATAATAGCCATAGGCGGAAGTAATAGCCGTAAATCAATAAATAGAACACTAGCGACTTATGTTGCTAATTTGCTCACAGATGTGGAAGTCATTGTTGCTGACTTGAATGATTTTGAAATGCCGGTGTATAGCCCAGATTTGGAACAAGAAAATGGGATTCCTGACAATACTAAAAAACTAGATGACCTGATTGCATCTGCTGATGGAGTTGTACTTTCTCTAGCAGAATATAATGGTTCGTATACACCAGCGTATAAAAATGTGTTTGATTGGATGTCGCGAATTAATCAAAAAGTATGGAAAGACAAACCTATATTTTTAATGGCAACATCTCCAGGAGCTAAAGGAGGAGCAAGTGTCTTATCTTCTGCTAAAAACTCAATGGGCTACTTTGCAGGCAATGTGATTGCTGACTTCTCTTTGCCTTCATTTTATGATAACTATACTGAGGATGGTATAAAGGATGGTGAGTTGAAAAATGCGCTCAATGATAAAGTTCAACTTTTTCAAGCAGCAATATAAATTGATATAACTTTTTAAAACTAAGAATGATGAATAATAAAACAACGAAAATCGTATTTTACGTAAGTACAGGATTGATGACTTTATTAATGCTAATGTCAGTAGGAATGTATTTTTTCAACTACCAAGAGGTGAGTGCTACATTTGAAACACTAGGATATCCTAGTTATGTTATCTACCCATTAGCGGTATTGAAATTGGCAGGCTTAGCAGTTATTTGGTACAAAGGATTACCTTCATTAAGAGAGTGGGCTTATGCAGGATTTTTCTTTGATTTTGTGTTGGCATTTTTTGCACACGTTATGGTTGCAGATGGAGAATATATCCCTGCTTTGGTTGCCATAGTTCTACTTTTTGTATCGTATTTTTCGAGTAAGAAATATCGTGCTCAGGCATAAAAAAATAACTGTATCATGAGTAATCAAATCAAACATATTATTTCCGCATTTGACATCAACATGGGAGGAATTCTACTCAAACAAGCATTGCCTGCTCAAGAAGTGGAAATGGTTGATCCATTTTTATTGTTGCATCATGCACGGTTTGGCTACAAAGACTCTGCTCCTGCTATACAGCAAGGATTAGGTCCTCATCCACATAGAGGATTTACGCCTGTTACTTTTATTATAGAAGGTGAAGTGCATCACAGAGATAGTAGAGGAAATAGTCAAGTAGCTAAAGAAGGTGAAGTACAATGGATGCATGCGGGAGTAGGTATTATTCATAGCGAGCGACCTTCTCAAGGTTTGGCAGATAGAAATGGCAAGCAAGAGATAATACAACTATGGATAAACTCTCCAGCGATAAGTAAGATGAAGCCACCGAGTTATCAATATGTACCGAAAAATGATATTCCTGTATTTTATTCTGAGGATGAGTCTATAGCCAATAAGTTAATCGCAGGAAACTATGAATATTCAGCTGCTAAAATAAAAGCAGAAAGTGAATTACTAATCGTATGGGGAAAAGCCGAAAAAGATGGTGAACAACAAATCAATATTCCAAAGGGATACAATGCCATGCTTTATGTCATAAAAGGAGAAATGGATATTCTTACTGAAAAAGTAGGGAAGAAACAATTGGTAGTATTTGAGAATGGAGTAGAAGAAATAGCAATGACTGTAAAAGCCGATACACAGTTTTTATTGCTTTGCGGAAAACCGCTCAATGAGAAAGTCATGCAGCAAGGACCATTCGTCATGAATACGGACACAGAGATATGGGAAGCGATGCGTGATTATCAAATGGGAAAGATGGGTTTTTTGGTGGAGGAGTAGTTTTAATTTTCATAAAAATGGAAGAATAATCAAACTCATTCAATTTTAACTTTGCTATTGATGTTTCGTATATTTGATTCATGAATAAGATATTTTTTCTTCTGGTTAGTATTTTTCTATTGATAATGATGGGATGCACTGCTGGATATGAAAAAGAAGGAGGTAAATGGTACTATAATTCTTTTAGTATGCCAAATGGTGATCAGAGTTATTTATTAGAAGGCGTTGACAATAAATCATTTGAAATACTGGATAAAGATGAGTATGCTCTAGATGAGAATCAAGTCTATTTCTGTGGGAAAGTTATTATAGAAGCAGACCCGAGTACTTTTCAAACTTTAGATGGGAATACTTTAGATTTTAGTAAGGATAAAAACAATGTGTATATAGATAAAACAATACTAGAGAATGCTGATCCCTCTACTTTTGAGCGATTGGGCGATAGTGAGTACTCTATGGATGAAAATAATGTTTATCTGAAGAATTATCGACTTATGGCTTTAGATCCAGCGACATTTGAATTGTTAGATTTTCCATACAGTAGAGATGAAAATACTGTTTATTGTGGCAATATTCCAATGCTTGTCAATGAGCCCGAAACATTTAAATTAGTCAAAGAAAGTCTCGGTTTTACATCATCTGGAAAGTCATTTTTCTTAGAACTTAATCCGAGCATGATGCATTGCGATTCTATGATTTCTGGTGACTATATCTATGGATCTATTGGTGCTTATGCTGAATCTGAAGGTCAATTTTTCAAAGATCATTTAGAAATTGAAAGACCAGATTCTTTAAGTCATTTATGAAACTGGTAGGATTTTATTTTAAGTAAGCATCAAAATTGTCAATGTAATCATCAATATTTTCTTCGAGCATCTTTTCGTATTGAGATAGAAAATAGTTTAAGATTTCTTTTTTTGCTTCTTGCATCTCAATGCCATTATCAAAATCCAATGCACTTCTATAGGCATTAAATCTAGCCGTTCCGTATAACATTGATGCACTTACAGTTCCAATATTATCATTGTCTAATTGATTATTCGATAGCTCTATATGGGCATCTGCTCTATCGAAAAATTTATCATCTGGTTTCGGCATAATGTTATATTTGAGTCATTTAATCCATCTTGAGTATTCCCTAAAGTGAAAGTGAAAGTGCTATTGCATTCAAATTGTCTTTTTCATGTAATGAGTTTAGAATGTAAATATTTTGTTTACAACATCCTCTTTGCTCTTTCTATTCCTTTTACCAAAGCATCAATATCTTCTTCGGTATTGTAGATAGCGAGTGACGCTCTACATGTTCCTTCGATTTGGAGAGTATTCATCAAGGGCTGGCAACAGTGATGTCCTGTGCGGATAGCGACTCCTTGTTTGTCGAGAAGTACGCCCAAATCATAAGGATGTATGCCTTCTATCAAAAATGAAAGCACACCTGCTTTTTCTTTAGCAGTTCCTATCATTTGAAGTCCGTCTATTTTTTGTAGTTGTTCTGTTCCGTAGGAGAGGAGTTGGTTTTCATAGGCTGCGATTTCATCGAGTCCTATTTCTTGCATAAAATTGACCGCTTCGCCAAAAGCAATCGCTCCACAGATGTTGGGCGTTCCTGCTTCAAATTTGTAAGGCAAATCATTGTAAGTTGTTCCTTCAAAAGAAACAGTTTTTATCATTTCGCCACCACCATGAAAAGGAGGAATAGTTTTTAGTATTTCTTTTTTTCCATACAAAATCCCCATACCAGTAGGACCGTACATTTTGTGCGCAGAAAAAGCTAAAAAATCACAATCCAAATCTTGTACATCTATTTTGATGTGAGGAGTAGCTTGTGCCGCATCAAGTAATACTTTTGCACCATATTCATGTGCTTTTGTGATAATCTTTTTGACAGGATTTATTGTGCCTACTGCATTAGAAACATAATTGACAGCTACGAGTTTTGTTTTTTCAGAAAGTAAAGAATCGTAGACTTCCATATCTAATTCTCCTTTTTCGTTGAAAGGAATGACTTTCAAAACTGCGCCTACTCGTTCGCAAACCATTTGCCAAGGCACGATATTGGAGTGATGCTCGAGTCCGCTGATGATGATTTCATCGCCTGCCTGTATTGTTTGTCCAAAAGTATAGGCGACTAGATTAATGCTTTCTGTAGTTCCTTTTGTGAAATTGACTTCTGTTGTATCTGCATTGATGAAGTTGGCAATTATTTGGCGAGCATCTTCATATTGAATAGTTGCTTTTTCTGCCAAGTAATGCGCTCCTCTGTGAATGTTGCTATTCGTTTCAGTGTAGTACTCTACGATTTTATCAATCACTCGCTGTGGCTTTTGCACAGTAGCGCCATTGTCGAGATAGATAAGTGGTTTTTCGTAAGGCGTTTGCTTTAGAATGGGAAATTGATTTTTTATCTCGTTATTCATGTTCTACATTTTGTTTCTGTCCTTTTTGTCTTGACACAAAAAGAACGAAAAAAGTCAAGACTGTATTCTTTTCTCTCAATTTTACTACAGTTCATTTCACTAAAAATCTATAATGTATGGCAAATGAATTGTTTTATGTTTAAATTTATGATATACATAGATTTTTTTAACGTTTCACTTACTTTGAAAATTGGATAAAACAATAATGTCAATAATTAAAAGTAGATTTTTTTAATTCATAATTCTACATTATCAATTCTTAATTATCTAATTGTTCATGACTGTACTGTATTCTTTCAAGTCAAGTTTTTGTACCAATCTTCTTTCAAAGAAATTTTTCAAATCTTCATTGTCGATATCTTGGATTATTTCTTGTGCTGTTGCAAATACAATTAAAGACTTTGCTCTATTTCTAGGAATTCCTCTCGATTGTAAATAGAAAATTGCATTTTCATCTAGCTGTCCAGACGTAGCACCATGACTACATTTTACATCATCTGCATAGATTTCGAGTTCTGGTTTAGTATTAATAGTCGCTTCTTCAGAGAGCAATACATTTTTATTGCTTTGATAGGCATTTGTCTTTTGTGCTCCTTCGGCTACATATACTTTCCCATTGAAAACACCTGTTGCCGTATCTGTCAAAATTCCTTTAAAATTTTGATTACTGACACAGTTTGGCGCATTATGATTGACCAAAATGCGAATATCTGTATGTACGTCTCTTTCATTGATAAAAACGCCATTGATAGTAGCTGTGATATTCTCACCGTTGAGATTGACTCTAAAATTGTCACGAACGAACTGTCCATCCAAGTTGATGGCATTTACTTTGAGTGTACTATCTCTTTCCATCTCAAAAAACTTATTGCCAATAAAGTGCAATTTATTTGGATCTTCTTGATAGATATTTACTTTGAGGTGTGCATTCTGATTAATATAGTATTCTGAAAAATGATTGATATTGAAATCTGTATTTTCATCCAAATTCAAATAATCCTCTACGATTTCTACTTGACTATTGTCTTCGAGTACAATTAGATTTCGCTGGCAAGCAAGTGTGTCTTTTTCTTGTCCGTACCCTAAGTGAAGGATTAATATTGGTTTTTCAGCTACTACATTTTTCTGTGCATAGATAAAAATACCACATTGTGCAAAAGCTGTATTCATTTCCGAAAAAGCATCTGGATTATTTCCACTTGTTTTATTGTATTTTGCTTCTACCACATCTCTAAAATCTCTACGAGCGTCACACATGCAAGTGATATGCAATCCATCTTGCTCGTGTATTGTAGAGAGGTTTTCTGCCAAAATACCATTGATAGTAACGAGTACGTGTTTGTCTGCCAAATAATCGTGTTTGTAATATTCAGGCAATTTGTGTGGAATGCTAGTATTCGTGCTTGGTGTCAGTTTTCTGAAGTGATTCATATTGCTGTACTTATATACTTCTGATTTGCGTGAAGGAATTCCTAACTGCTCAAATTTTTTGAAAGCTTGTGCCTCTTGACTGTGTTCAGTCTTGTTGAGTTTGGTGAATGCTTCTGTATATTTATCTACTGTTGTAGTCATGTTGTTTCGTTGTTCGATTATAGTTATTGGATGTTCGTCAATTACTAATTATTCATTCTTAATTATCAATTAGAGCGCAGCGACTTCCTCTTTTATCCAATCATATCCTTTTGCTTCTAGTTCTTTGGCGAGTTCTTTGTCGCCACTTTTCACGATACGACCTTCATACATTACGTGTACAAAATCTGGTACTATATAATCTAACAATCTTTGATAATGCGTAATCACGATAAAAGCATTGTCCGCATTTCTCAATTTATTGACACCGTTTGAGACAATTTTCAAAGCATCGATATCGAGTCCAGAATCTGTTTCATCAAGGATAGCGAGTTTCGGATTGAGCATTGCCATTTGGAATATCTCATTACGTTTTTTCTCTCCACCAGAGAATCCTTCATTCAATGAACGGCTCATGAATTTTTTGTCGATTTCGACTAAAGCCATTTTTTCTTTCATCAATTTCAAAAAATCAGCAGCTTTCATCGGTTCTTCGCCTTGATGTTTTCTGCGCTCATTGATAGCAGCTTTCATAAAATTAGTCACTGTTACGCCTGGTATCTCTACAGGATATTGAAAAGCCAAGAAAATCCCTGCTCTTGCTCTTTCATCTGGATCCATTTCTAATAAATCTTCTCCATTAAAATTGACAGTTCCATTAGTAACTTCATAACCTTCTCTACCAGTGATTGTAGCAGCTAAAGTCGATTTTCCTGTTCCATTGGGTCCCATGATAGCGTGAACTTCTCCTGGTTTTACTTCTATATTAAATCCTTTGAGGATTTCTTTTGTATTGATACTTACGCTTAAGTCGTTGATGTTTAACATTTTTTCTAGTATTTAGTAGCTAGTACATAGTATTTAGTAGCTAGATTTTATTTTTTAGTATAAAGTAGTAAGTACATAGTTTTGAGTACGTTTCCTTTTCTTATATTTTTTAAATATGGCTTTTGGTATGAAGCTAATAGCTTTTATCCAACACTATTTTCTAAGCTGATTTCAAGCAATTTTTGTGCTTCTACAGCGAACTCCATTGGCAATTCTTTAAAAACTTCTTTACAAAATCCATTGATGATAAGATGTACTGCTTCCTCATCGCTGAGTCCTCTTTGGTTGCAATAGAAAAGCATATCATCGCCAATTTTTGATGTAGTTGCTTCATGTTCTACTTTGGCAGTTTTGTTGTTTATTTCTATATATGGAAAAGTGTGCGCGCCACAAGTATCGTCCATCAACATACTATCGCATTGCGAGAAGTTGTAAGCGTTATCAGCCGTTTTATTGATTTTCACCAAACCTCTATATGAGTTTTGACTTTTTCCTGCCGATATTCCTTTCGATACGATACGACTACGGGTATTTTTCCCGATATGAATCATTTTCGTTCCTGTATCTGCTTGCTGATAATTGTTAGTTACAGCTACAGAATAAAACTCTCCAATAGAATTATCACCTTTCAAAATACAACTAGGATATTTCCAAGTCACAGCCGATCCAGTTTCTACTTGCGTCCAGCTTATCTTTGAATTGATGCCTTCGCAGATTCCTCTTTTCGTTACGAAATTGAAAATACCGCCTTTCCCTTCTTTATCGCCAGGATACCAATTTTGTACAGTAGAATATTTTATCTCTGCATTGTCATGTGCTACGAGTTCTACTACTGCGGCATGCAATTGATTTTCATCACGCATAGGAGCGGTGCAGCCTTCGAGATAACTCACATAAGCATCATCATCTGCTATAATTAACGTACGTTCAAATTGTCCTGTGTTTTCTGCATTGATACGGAAGTAAGTCGATAACTCCATAGGGCAACGAACGCCTTTTGGGATATAAACAAAACTACCATCAGAAAAAACAGCAGAGTTCAATGCTGCATAAAAATTGTCACGAACAGGCACAACAGAGCCCATATATTTTTTGACCAATTCTGGGTGTACCTTTATCGCTTCCGAGATAGACATGAATATAACACCAGCTTCTGCTAGATTTTCTTTGAATGAAGTAAAAACAGAATCACTATCCATTACAAAATCTACAGCAACTCCTGTCAACATTTTTTGCTCTTCGATAGAGATACCTAGCTTGTCCATATCCTTACGGATCTCAGGATCAACTTCGTCAAGGCTATTCAATTTTGGCTTTTTCTTTTGACCTGCATAGTAGTGTAGGTCTTGAAAGTCAGGCTTTGCATACTTGACATGTGCCCAGTCTGGTTCTTCCATTTTCTGCCATACTTTGTAGGCTTTCAGTCGCCATTCGAGCATCCATTCGGGCTCTTCTTTTTTAGCTGAAATAAAACGTACAATATCTTCGCTCAATCCCTTCGGAGCAAACTCCTGCTCTACATCTGTGACAAAGCCATACTTGTATTCGCTATTGGTCGTCTCTTGTATGAGTAACTCATCTTTTGATAATGTTTCTTGATTATCCATTATGCAAAATTAAAACGCTTTACTTTTGCAGCGAATAATTTTGATAGGATATTTAATCTTATTTAGATTGTTTTTAGATAAAAAATGTAATATTTTTTTTAAGTCACTGATAGTCAGTTTGTTGGTTGTTTAAAAAAGTGAAATTAATATATGAAGAAGTATTTTAAAAATTTAGACACATTACGAGCTATTGCTGCTTTAATCGTTGTTATTGGGCATATTGAGATATTAAAGGCAAATTTTTTGATTAAACCACTATCTTTTATTAGAGCAGATGGACATAAAGCTGTTGTATTGTTTTTTGTATTAAGTGGTTTTTTGATCACATATCTTTTACTTGAAGAACGAACGAAATATAAAAAAATTGATTTTAAGAAGTTCTATATGAGGCGAGTATTACGTATTTGGCCATTGTATTATTTCGTTTTTTTTCTTTCATATTTTTTGTTCGCAGATACTGTAAAACCAAGCACGTTTATTTTATGTTTGACAATCTTTCCAAATTTAGCACACGCATTTGGAGTAGGTTGGGCACATAGTCCTCAAATTTGGTCTATAGGCGTAGAGGAACAATTTTATTTGTTGTGGCCACTAATTCTTTTTTTATTCTCTTCGAGAAGAAAGTTGTTGATTTTTTCAATAATTTTCTTTATTGGATATTCTTTACTTCCTCATGTTTTAGGATTTATTAATGTAAGGACTTTGAATAGTGAAAATATAGTTTATATTAATCGTTTTTTTTATAGTACAAAGTTTAATTGTATGATGATAGGCTGTTTGATTGCAATTCTATATCATCAGAAGAATTCAGTTTTAACATATTTATGTAATAAGTATGTGATGTATATTTTTGCATTTATTCCTTTTTTACTATGGTTTACAGGGGTTCAGTTTAAATATTTTACTGATGAGATATACTCAGTATTTTTTGGGTTGATGATTCTAAATTTGGCAGCAAACGAAAACTTTAAGATTAACTTTGATAATGTCGTTACCAAATTTCTAGGGAAAATATCCTATGGTATTTACATGTATCATTGGATTGTTATTTTATTAGTATTTAAGTTTATTGATTTTTCATTATTCAAGAGTTCGTTTATATCTAATTTGATTCTCTATACATTGGTTCTATCTATTACAATTTTGATTGCAACTCTTTCTTATTATTTATTTGAGAAGAGGTTTTTAAATATTAAAAAGAAGTATGAAAAATAGACTTAAAATGTAAATTTAGATTGTAATTGATAGTTATCAATTCTTATTTACTTCTGTTGATTTTTATTCATATCATCTTTTGTGCTTAGTTCCTCTTTTGCTATATTTAGCTTTTTAAAAATTATTCAAAATTTGTTATGTCATTCATTGTTCTTTTCAAAGTCTACATTTTCCAAATTCTAAGTGATATTTCTATTTTCAATATATTTAACGTAGTACCTATTTTATTCCTTGTATATTTGAAAAATGATAGAAATCAAAAATCTAACACACGATTATTTTGGACATAGGGCTTTAGATAAAGTTAATCTGACTTTCAAGAAAAATGAAATAACAGCCCTTGTAGGACCAAATGGAGCTGGTAAAACTACATTGCTCAAATGTCTCTGTGGTTTGATGAAACCTACTGAAGGTGAAATTTTTATAGAAGATATCAATGTCTATGAAAAACCAAGAGAAGCACATACAAAAGTGGGTTATTTACCCGATTTTTTTGGTTTGTATGATTCGCTGACGGTAAGACAACACCTGCAATACGCAGCAGAAAGTCACAATATGGAAACTAGTTTGATCGAAGAAGCGATTGTCCGTACTGCACAGCAAATCAATCTTGAAGATAAATTGGAAGAAAAAGCGGCAGCTCTTTCCAGAGGAATGAAACAACGTCTTGCGATAGGGCAAGTGGTAATTTTTAAGCCTGATTATTTAGTATTGGATGAGCCAGCTTCTGGTTTAGATCCTGAAGCACGAGTAAGTTTGAGTAAGTTGTTTATCCAACTCAAAAATGAAGGCATGAGTTTGATTGTATCTTCTCATATTTTGGCAGAGTTGGAAGAATATGCAACTGAACTTGTGGTCATTCGTGATGGGAAATTGTACAAAACAGAGAGTGATATAGACGAGACGAAAGTAACGGACACTTCTAATATTTGGATTGAAGTAGAAACACTTTTGCCTAATAGTGCTGTACTTCCTGTGATAAAAGAATATAATCCAGCAATGAAATGTGTGGAGCAGAGTAATGGCTTGCGTATCTTCTTTAGCCAAGATAAAGATGAACAAGTGAAATTCTTGGAGTTTTTGACAACAAAAAAATGTATGCCATATCGCTTCAATCCGCTACAGCGAAAAATGCAAGACAGGTATTTTGAAAGTATAGGAGATACTCAATGATTTTATTTGAAAAATAGCTGATGAGTAAATGCAAAAGACAAATTGTACTTCAAAACAAAATCTTTAAATATTTCCTTTAAAAAATAAGAATATGAATTTAGCAGAATTTAGAAAAAATATATGGCTACATGGTAGCAAGCTCATTTTTATGGTCATTCTAGGCGTATATTTTATGAGTTTATTTATGGTATATGTGATGAATAGCCATGAAGAATTTATGACAACTGCTTTTCTTATTAGTATGATATCCTTTGTGTTGACTAATACACTTTGGGGTTCTTTGATAGCTTCTACATCTGTTATATCTGAAGTACGTAATCGAACATGGATTTTCCAAAAAATGTCAGCATTAGAAGCGCTAGACATGTGTTTTGGAAAATTGTTCGGAACAACTTTTCACCATTGGTGTTTAGGTCTGTTCTTTGCTTTGATGGCATTGTTGTTTTCATTTGGTACTGAAGACCATGATGTGAATTTACAATTGCTCATTATGAATATGGTAGTAGGAACGCTATTATTGCAAAGTATGGCACTCAATTTTAGCTTATTACTTATCAAGCGAAATCAGTATAAGTCTGATATGGGAGATTTGAAATCCAATCAAGTTATTATTGCTTTATTTGTCTTTTTTATAATAATCAATTCTGTGCTGATGATAGATGATGACACTTCATTTACTTGGTATGGCATGCGTGTTAAAAATGACATTTTCAATTTGATTACTTTAATTTTATTTGCAGGGTGGTCTTTACTTGGATTTTATAGAAATATGCGTGACGAATTGCAATATCAAAGTAAACCTAATGCTTGGTTAGCTTTCAATTTTTTCATTGTACTGTTTTATTCAGGTTTTGTATTCAATCATTTTGAGTATGAAATGTCGGATTTTAAAACATACTTTGTGATTTCTTATATTGCTTTAGGAATTCTTACGATAGTTACCTTGTTTTTAGAGCCAATAGATATGATGCATTATATGCGTTTGTACAAAGATGCTAAAAATAGAATGTTTGGCAAATTGTATGCAGATATGCCTCTATGGATTATTTCATTAGTTTTTACGATTGTTATCAGTGTTTTTTTAAGTGTAGTTCTTTGGAAAAATGGAGCAGGAGATGAGGCTTTATTTTTTATGTTGCCAGTTGTCGCATTGCTATTCTTTTTGAAAAGTTTATTGGTCAATCTTGCATTACATCTTTTACAAGTCAAACGTCCTACATTATTGTGGGGTGCATACATGGTGATTTGGTATATGCTATTGCCAGGTATTTTGGCTGCGATGGATTTAGAAGATTTATCAATGTTGTTTTGGCCTATTAGTCCTATCGTGAGTGGAATAGCGGGGATTATCAGTTTGGGAGTTGTAAGTGGTTTGATTATTAGCTTGATAAAGAAAAATCAGTCAATTCTCTCGAAGGGAATAAATCAAGGCGAATGATAAGTATTCTAATGCCAGTGTATAATGCTGATAAATATCTTGAAGAAACGCTCGATAGCATTTTAGTACAAGATTATACTGATTGGCAACTCATAGCTGTTAATGACAATTCTACGGATAAAAGTGACACAATTTTGCTCAAATATGCAGCGAAGGATAGGCGAATTAAAGTCTTACTCAATCCAGAAAAAGGAATCATTACTGCTTTACGATTGGCGTACGAAAATGCAAGTGGAGAATACATCACTAGAATGGATGCAGATGACATTATGCCGAAATATAAGTTAGACGAAATGCTCCGAATCTTGCAAAAGAATGGGAGTGGAATAGTTGCTACAGGAAAAGTAAAGTATTTTTCTGAAACTACACTAGGTGATGGTTATAAGAGATATGAGCAATGGCTCAATTCATTAGTTGATGAGCAAGA
>JBMZDS010000015.1:0-13485 GCA_049614465.1 Chitinophagales bacterium | reverse complement strand
ACCTACAAAGCGATATGTATTTTACATCATTCAATACTATCGAATTAATGATATATTCCCTTTCAAAACTGTACTGCTTTCATCATAAAAAACAGCATTGACGACATAGGTATAAACTTCCATCTCTTGCGGAACACCAAAGTAAGTGCCGTCCCATCCTATGGACTGATCATTGGTTTCAAAAATCAATTCTCCCCATCGATTAAAAACTTTAAAACTCAAAGCAGTAACTCCTACACCTTCTACAAAAATAACATCATTTACACCATCATCATTTGGTGAAAAAGCATTGGGAACACCTATCAATGGAATGAAGTCTATATAAATATCCTTGCAGAAAGTATCTTCGCAGGCTTCGTTACACACAGATAAACAAGGACGCATTTCATACAATTGTTCATAAAAATGAATCGGACTTTCTTCGACAGTATCAATACTCCCATCTCCAAAACTCCATTGAAAACCATCAAAATGCTGACTTTGATTGTAAAAATAAGTGTCGTCTGGATAAAGATAATAGCTTGTATCTGTTGTAAATAAAGCAATAGGTCGCTCCAAAACAGAAACTGTATCTTGATGAATAGCAATAAGATTGCAAGTAGATGTATCATGCATTTCTAAAGAAATAACATAATCTCCACTATGATTGAAACTAATTTCAGGTTCATAAACTTCTGAAGTATTATTTATCCATCGCCATATATAGTTCGCATTTTCATCACCATAATTTTCAAGGACAATTACATTTCCTTCACAAACGGGTTCTATATTGAAATCAATAACGCCATTTGGTTTCAATACAAAAGATTGAGAAACAGTGTCCACTACATTGCAAAGCGCAGGGTTTTCTGCTATAAGCATAATCGTGTAACCTCCTATAGTAGTATAATCATAAATTCCTGGCTCTTCTACATTAGAAAAATTACCATCATCAAAATCCCATGTGTATATTGTTGCATCTAGACTTTGATTATCAAGTTCTATAGAGAGTAAACTATCACAATCACTCAATATCGTTGCATCAAAATCAGCTGTAACTATTTCATCTCCTGTAGTGATATTGATATATGAAGTATCAGCTTGATTACAAGTACTACTATCTACAACTATTAATTCGACTTGATAATTGCCTACATTTTCATAAGTATAGCTAGTTTGACTTTGTATATCACTTTGACCATTTTCTCCAAAACTCCAATACACTTCATCAAAAACTGTATATAAATTTTCAAAATCAACAACTAAAGGAATGCATCCAAAAGTATCTGACACAGTAAATTCATTGACAAGCAATGGAGGAATAGATACATCGTACTCCATAGAATCTGCTAATTCGCAACTTGTACTATCGCTCACTCTCAAAAATATAGTGTAATCTCCTGCTGATGCATACGTGTGATTAACAGACGGAGTATTATACGTATTTCCATCTCCCATATCCCAATAGAATGTTGTCGTAGGATAATTAGAAGGCGACTGCAAAACTACATTTCGGGTGCTACAATCAATTTGTACACTATTTTGAAAATTGGCAACTAAAGTATCATCATCTACATAAACATCTAAATAAGCTGTATCTGCCACATTGCAAGAAGTAGAGTCTATTCCTATCAATCTAACTCTATAATAGCCAGTATCTACAAACGTATGTATAGGAGTAGAAAGGTTACTTGTATTACCATCATCAAAATCCCATGAAAATTCCGTCACATTAATCAACTCACTATCAAAGATAACAGTCAATGGAGCACAACCAGTAGCAGTAGGAAACGCTTCTACATCTACATCTGTTGAAGGGACGCCTACTTCTAATTTTATAACTCCCAGATTGCATATGTTTTGATTAAGTTGTTCTGCCCACGCCCCTGCCGTAGTTGGGAAGTTAGAAACAGCTGTTCCACATGAAGCACACACAGCTTGATATACAATACCATTTCTATCAAACCGACTAGTTCCTCCATCCACATGTTCACCACTTCCTCCACTACTCTGATCTCCGCCATAGTAAGAACCATACAAAAGATTGGTAGCATCTTTTGCTAAAAGCATTATATGAAAGTCACTTCCATCTGTATTAGATTGTAAAGCATCTGCTGTGATAGGCATATTTTGAGTGTCCCCTCCTGCATTAGAAGCATTAGTAATTCCACCCCAGCCAGAAGTATATATTTTACCACATTTATCTACGAGAAAAGCAGTAGGAGATATATTAACATTTGCATTAGTGCCATTTCCAAATACTGTAGAAAATTCTGTAGTCGTCAGATCATCATTGAGTTTATGAATAAACTGCGCACTATTAGGAACTGAATAAACTCCTGCACTCACAGGATAAGCACCTCTCGTTTGTCCAAAGACATAAATATCGTTGTCATCATCTATTTCTATAAAAAAACATTGATCATATTGAGGTGTTCCTAAGTAAGTACTTTGCAAAATGGTGTCATTGTCAATATCTATTTTTGTAATAAATCCATCTGCCCTTCCTCCAAATGCTGTATCGTTCAATCCACCAAGAGTAGCAGGAAAATCCTCACTGTTAGTTCCTCCTGTAGCAAAAAGATAACCCAAAGAATCTATTTTTATTCCATAAGAAGCATCATGTTCTGCTCCCCCTAGGTATGTTCCCCACATCAGTTCGGTTAAACCTTCATTAAACTTTAAGAGACATGCATCTTGATATCCGCCCAACGTATCTTTTATAGAAGTTATACTATCAGGCAGTAAATTTGTCGATTGTGTACATGAAGCGATATAGATATATCCATTATCATCGACTAAGACTTCTCCTCTCCCATCATCTGCATAATTATGTTTTATAGTTGCTCCATACCCGCTAGGATTTGCACTTATATTTACTCCATCATTACTATCTCCACCAATATATGTAGAGCCAACAAGGGTATCTCCATCAGCACCCAATTTTAAAACAATGATATCACTATTCGTACCCACAGGATTACGATCTTCTTGATAAGCTCCTGCTGTAGTTGGAAAATCGGTAGAATAACTACGCCCATATATCACCAGTTCTCCATTTTCATTGACAAAAAGACTCTGTGGCTGTTCGTTATGCGCACCCCCTATCAATGTTGAATATATCAAAGTGCTTCCATCAGTACTATATTTTGTAATCGCTATATCAGAAGGGAATCCATTACTATAACTACCTGTAACGCCTCCTGTAGTAGTACTCTGAAAAGCATTGAGTACAGGATAGCCTGTAAGACCTGCATTATCTCCAAAATAAATACCTCCACCATAAAGATTTCCATCATTATCATAAGTTGCCGTATATCCAAAATTATTCAAAGTAGAACCACTGTAAGAAGCAAAAATGATACTTGGATCTATCACTAGTTCATACGCTTCATCATATCCATTTGGGAAATTATACGAAACTTCCAGAGAAGAATCATCTAAGATATATTCCGCTTTGACTACTACTCTTTTTCCTTCAATTATTTGATATACATAAGGACGCATTTCTGAAACAGAAGCCACCGAAGTTTCATAATGCAATGCACCATTTTTGATTGAAATAGCATCCAAACCCAAATAACGCACTTTGACTTGTGATACATCAGCATATGGCTCAACGTAGTATTCGTATTTCATATCACCTCCATTTCCCATTACTTTCATATCTATTCCATCATAGATATTGTGATAGGTGATGGCTTTGTATAAAAATACATTACTCGCCCATTTTGATTCATCATTTCCTAAGAAATAATTGTAATACCCTTGACTTTTATTCTCTTCTGAAAAAGTAACATCTTCATTTGCACCTACAAACTGCATTTTGTAATGATGCCCATTTATAGATTCTTCCTCATGAAAATGATCATGTTCAAAGTCTTCATGATTGTGATTGATAGTGCTGTAATCTTGTAGTATAAAAGTGAAATTATCTTTCTCAAAATAAATATCACCAAAATTGAGAGGAGATTTATATTGTATTTGCTCCATCCATTGTCCTTTATTCTCTATAAAAGACATATCTCCCTCTGCCTTTGCACCTATAGAGACACAAAGAAATAATAAAGAAAAGAGGCTATACTTGAGTATGTTTTTCTTCAATACAAAAGGGTTTTAAAATTGAATTTACTAAAATCTGTTTATATTTAAACGTAAATCCTATTACTTTCGTTACAGAAAACTCTAAATAAATGAATAAATCGACTAAAATGCCCAAAGGCATTCCTTTTATTATAGGCAATGAAGCGGCCGAACGATATAGTTTTTATGGTATGAAAGCTATTTTTGTGGTATTTTTAACTACGTTTATTACTAACGCAGCTGGTGATTTAGCAATTTTCGATGAAACTGATGCTAAATTCTGGTTGCACATTTTCGTTTTTGCAACTTATGGATTTTCATTTGTAGGCGCATTGATCTCTGATGTGCTTTGGGGGAAGTACAAAACAATCATTACTCTTTCTATTGTGTATTGTATTGGTCATTTTGTATTAGCTCTATTTGAATCTACAACTGGTTTTTTCGTTGGATGCACACTCATCGCTATTGGTTCTGGAGGTATAAAACCATGTGTTTCTGCTCATGTAGGCGATCAATTTGATGAATCCAATTCGCATTTAATAGAACGAATGTACAACTGGTTCTACTTTGCTATCAATGCAGGTGCAGTCATTGCATACCTGAGTGCTGAGCCCTTATTGAAAAATGAATACTTAATAGAGGAGGGATTGAATAGCGCTGTTGCATTTGGATTGCCAGGGGTACTTATGCTTATTGCGACTATAGTGTTCTGGATGGGTCGCAACAAATTTGTACATATCAAACCCGCAGGATGGTCACTTTATCAAAAAGAATTATTTAGCTCTAAAGGAGCAAAAATGGTATTAACGCTCATTCCTGTATATATTTTTCTAGCTGTATTTTGGTCTTTGTTCGATCAAACTTCTGGTGCATGGGTACTCCAAGCAAAATCAGACTTAATGATAAAAACTATCAATCTAGGATTTACTTCCTTTGATGTATATCCTTCACAATTGGGAGTTATGAATTCGATATTCATTCTGCTTTTTATTCCTTTATTTACATTCCTTGTCTATCCACAGCTTTCCAAGATTATAAAGATGAGCTATATCAATAAAATCAGTATTGGAATGTTTTTGGCGGCATTAAGTTTTGGAGTGATAGCATGGGTGCAAGTCCAGATGGACAATGGCATTGCAATGAGCATAGGATGGCAAGTCTTGGGATTCGTTATTCTAACAGCAGCAGAAATAATGGTATCTATATCTTCACTCGAATTTTCATATACACAAGCACCAAAATCTATGAAGTCTTTCATTTTGAGTTTTTGGCTTGTTGCAGTTGCTATAGGAAATCTATTTACTGCATTAGTCAATCTATTTATGAAAAAATCTGATGGAACTCTATGGCTAGAAGGTGCCGACTATTTTTGGTTCTTCACCATATTGATGGCAGTCGCTACAGTATTATTCTATATTTTCAATAAGAATTATAAAGAAGAACATCATCTACAAACACAAGAAGACATTGAGTAAATATGGACTTACAAAAAGATTTTTTAGCGACACAAATTATATTTTTCGGATTACTCATGGGAGTGATTTCTTTCTGTGGAGTTACTTTATTCATCACAGATTCTCCTTATTTTTCTATAGAAACCACTCTATTTACATGGATTAGTATCATTATGAGCATGGGGAGTATCACTGCGAGTGCTTTCTTTTTCAGAAGTTTGACAAACAAACTGACTAAAGAAGATGATTTAATAGAAAAACTAAATACATATCGCACTGCAAAAATAATTTCATGGGCATTTATAGAAGGAGTTATGCTTTTCAATATTGTCATTTTCTTCGTCATCGAAAACAATTATTTATACCTCTGTATTCTAGGTTTATTACTTTTTGTTTTTCTAACGAAAGCACCATTGAAATCAAAATTACTGACTGAAGCAAAACTCACAGAAGAGGAAATAAAAATGCTATAGCAAAATTCAAATCCGATTTAAAAATCAAAATGTGCATAGTTTTTGCCCTACAAAATAGAAAAGCGTATTTTCGCGTTCTAAAAATTGAATAATGAGAATTTTCTTAATCATAATATTGGCTGTTTGTACTTTTTCTGTTCAAGCACAAAACACTATAAGCGTATCAGATAAGTCGACTATAGAGACTAGTATGGATATTGACTATATGCTCGAAAAGCATATCGAAAAGAATGCCGAAACAGATGAAGCAGATGGTTACCGTATTCAGATTATGTATAGCAGTAATCGTGAAGAAGTCTATTCTAAAAAATCAGAAGTCTATTCTAATTTCCGTCAGTACAAAGCCTATATGGTTTATGACCAGCCCTACTACAAACTTCGCATTGGAGATTTTGAGACGAAAGTAGAGGCTCGCAAATTTTTAGAAGATGTTATTGCCGAATATCCTACGGCATTTATCGTAGAAGACAGGATAAAACTCTAGCTTTTGCCTATTTCTTCAGAAAAAATAAAACAATTAGTCTGTGATATTTTCCCACAAGTTCAATCTTGGAGGAGACATATTCATGCGCATCCAGAATTAGCTTTTGAAGAACATGAAACTGCGGCTTTTGTGTCAAAAATACTTTCTGAAAATAACATAGAACATCAAACAGGAATTGCCCAAACAGGCGTAATTGCCTTGATAAAAGGAAAAAATCCTGAAAGTAAATGTATTGCATTGCGTGCTGACATGGACGCTTTACCTATTCAAGAACAAAATACACATGATTTTGTCTCAAAAAATGAAGGTAAAATGCATGCTTGTGGACATGATTTTCATACAGCATCACTTTTAGGTGCAGGTGTCTTGTTGCAAAAAATGAAAGAAGAATTTGAAGGAACTGTCAAATTGATTTTTCAACCATCAGAAGAAAAAATGCCTGGTGGTGCAAGTGTAATGATAAAAGAAGATGTACTCGAAAATCCCAAAGTCGATTGTATCATAGGACAGCATGTGACACCCGAAGTCGATACCGGAAAAATTGGTTTTTGCGCAGGCGAATTCATGGCATCAGCAGATGAGATATATCTTACGGTAAAGGGAAAAGGTGGGCACGCTGCTTTCCCACATCAAGTGACAGACCCAGTGATAGCTGCGGCACAAATACTTGTCAATCTACAACAAGTCGTAAGCAGAAAACGAAACCCTTTCATTCCAGCAGTACTTTCTTTTGGAAAAATAGAAGCAAATGGTGCGACCAATATCATTCCCAATGAAGTCAAAATAGCAGGAACACTCCGAGCTATGGATGAAAAATGGCGCAAAGAAGCTCAACAATGGATAAAAACGATAGCAGAAAATATAGCTAAAAGCTTAGGTGTAGAATGCGATGTCAATATCGTAGTAGGCTATCCTTGCTTGAAAAATGACGAAACACTTACTCCTAAAATGAAAGAAAAAGCAATGCAATTTCTAGGAGAAAAGCAAGTCTTTGACATTGCGAAAAGAATGGGGGCAGAAGATTTTGCCTACTATTCGCAGCAAATACCTGCTTGCTTTTATCGAATAGGTACAGGTAGTGATGAAAATACACGAAATGGCCTCCACACGCCAAATTTTGACATTGATGAAAAAGCACTAGAAACAAGTGTAGGGCTGTTTGTGGCTTTGGTTTGCCAGTAGTTTTTTTATGCTTATCTTTGCACTCGCTTATGAGTAATCATACTGAAAACATACATCCTATTTTTGACCAATTGGTCTCAAGAGAGGAAAAAGAAAAATTCTTAAATCAACGTTCAAAGTTGATTTGGTTCACTGGATTGTCAGGTTCAGGAAAGAGTACTGTCGCTAAAGGACTAGAAAAAGCCCTTTACAAAAAAGGCTATTTCGTGCAGGTACTTGATGGTGACAATATTCGAATGGGTATTAGCAACAATCTTGGTTTTACAGAAGAAGACAGAATAGAAAACATCCGTAGAATATCTGAATGTGCAAAGCTATTTGTAGAAGCTGGTATTGTGACGATTTGTAGTTTTGTCAGCCCTACGCAGAGCATCCGAAAAGTCGCTCAAAATATTATTGGCGAAAAGGATCATGTCGGTGTTTTTATCGATACGCCTATAGAGATATGTGAGCAACGTGATGTAAAAGGCTTGTATAAAAAAGCTAGAGCTGGTGAAATCAAAAACTTTACAGGAATAGATGCTCCATTCGAAATCCCGACCAATCCAAATCTTGTCGTCAAAACTGCCAATCAGAGCATAGAAGAGACGGTACAAGAAGTGTTAGATTATGTATTACCATTAATCAGCCCAAAATAAATTTCAACAAAAAAAGAAGACAACTAAATATGTCATACTCAATAAATCACTTAAAAGAGTTAGAAGCAGAAGCAATATACATCATGCGTGAAGTAGCTGCTCAGTTTGAAAAACCTGCCATTTTATTTTCTGGTGGGAAAGATTCAATACTATTAACTCATTTAGCAAAAAAAGCATTTGCTCCAGGGAAGATTCCTTTTCCATTGGTACATATCGATACAGGGCACAATTTTGTAGAGACGATAGAATTTCGTGATGCTTTGGCAGAGAAACTAGATGCAAAATTGATTGTAGGTTCTGTACAAGAAGCTATAGATTCTGGACTAGCAACAGAAGAAACAGGTGCTAATGCAAGTAGAAATGTTGCACAAATACCCGCTTTACTAGATTGTATCGAAAAACATAAGTTTGATGCACTGATGGGTGGAGCTCGTAGAGACGAAGAAAAAGCAAGAGCAAAAGAGCGTTTTTTCTCACACAGAGATGAATTTGGGCAATGGAATCCAAAAAACCAACGACCAGAACTTTGGAATATATTTAATGGTAGAAAAGCCTACGGAGAGCATTTTCGTATTTTCCCTATATCAAACTGGACAGAACTAGATGTTTGGCAGTATATCGCTATGGAAAACATAGATTTGCCAAAAACGTACTACTCACACACTAGAGATTGTGTACGTAGAGACGGTACTATTTTAGCCGTAACAGAACACGTACAACCTAGAGAGGGTGAAGTAGTTGAAAATCTTCAAATCAGATTCCGTACTATGGGAGATGCGACTATCACTGGAGCTTATCTTTCTGATGCTGACACGATGGATAAAATCATCCAAGAAGTCGCAGCTGCTCGTGAGACAGAAAGAGGAAATCGTGCAGATGATAAGCGTAGCGAAACAGCGATGGAAGATCGTAAAAAAGAAGGATACTTCTAATTTGAAAATGTAGCTGTACTCAATACAATGTACGAACTACTAAATATTATATAAAGAATGGAAAAATTTAATTCAGAATCATATTTAGACATGGAGCTTTTACGCTTCACTACAGCAGGATCTGTAGATGATGGAAAAAGTACGCTTATCGGAAGATTATTGTACGATAGCAAGTCTATTTTTGAAGATCAGATAGAGGCTGTAAAACAATCAAGTGAGCGTAGAGGAGATGAAAATCTAAACCTTGCCTTGGTTACAGATGGATTGAAATCTGAGCGTGAGCAAGGTATTACTATTGATGTTGCTTATCGTTATTTCTCTACACCAAAGCGTAAATTTATCATTGCAGATACGCCTGGTCATATTCAGTACACTAGAAATATGGTGACAGGTGCATCCACAGCCAATTGTGCAATCATCTTAGTAGATGCTCGTAATGGTGTGATAGAGCAAACAAAAAGACACTCTTTAATCGCTTCATTGCTAGGAATTCCTCACGTAGTAGTTTGTATCAACAAAATGGATTTGGTAGACTACAACGAAGAAGCCTACGAAAAAATCAAAGATGATTTTAGAGATTTTGCTTCAAAATTGAATGTAAAAGATGTGACTTTCATCCCTATCTCAGCACTTTTAGGCGACAATGTCGTAGAAGAGTCAGAAAAAATGGATTGGTACAAAGGAGCTACATTACTTTACCATTTAGAAAATGTACATATCGGAAACGATCACAATTTCCGTGATGCAAGATTCCCAGTACAAACAGTTATCCGCCCACACTCTGACGAATATCATGATTATAGAGGATATGCAGGACGTGTAGCAGGAGGTAGTTTCCGTAAAGGAGAAAAAGTAGTAGCATTACCTAGCGGATTTGCTTCGACTATCAAATCTGTAGAACTTGCAGGAAAAGAAATCGAAGAAGCATTTCCTCCTATGTCTGTTACTATCACTCTAGAAGATGATATCGATATCGGTAGAGGTGACATGATAGTCAGAGAAAATAATATGCCTGAGCAAGAGCAAGATATTGAGTGTTATGTCTGCTGGATGGATGACAAAAAACCATTACAATTGAGAGGTAAATATGCAATAAAGCATACCACTCAAGATGTAAGATGTGTTGTCAAAGAAGTTATGTACAAAATGGACATCAATAATCTAAGTAGAAATACAGATGATAAAGTAATCGGACTCAATGATATTGGAAAAATAAAAATACGCACAACCTCTCCATTGTTTTTTGATAGTTATAGAAAAAATAGAGCTACAGGAAGTTTTGTTTTGATAGATGAAGCGACCAATGTAACTGTAGGTGCGTGTATGATAAAATCATAGTATGAAAACAGTAACCGTACAAGAACTTAAAGCAATGCGTGACAACAATGAAGACTTTCAACTCATAGATGTACGCGAAGAATATGAATACGAAATTTGTAATATTGAAGGGTTATTTCTACCTTTAGGAGACATACCAGAAAATATTGACAAAATAAACACCGATAAAAAAGTAATTATTCAATGTCGTAGTGGTGCCCGTAGTGCAAGAGCGATAGAATGGCTAGAGCAAACCCAAGGTCTAGAAAATCTATATAATCTTACTGGTGGCATTATGGCTTGGAGAGAAGAAATCGACAATAGTCTCGCGACTTATTGATATTTCTTTAATCCAGACGAAACATTTTTGATCTGATTCTCGTATAAGTAGGAACGAAACCTTTTACTATGAAACAATTTTTATTTTTATTAAGCCTTTTAATAGGCGTATCTTGCTATGCTCAAGAAAACATCGAAGCTAACGTAGCTATTTTTGGATTAGACGAATATCCTTATCATGTCAAAGTGAATGGCATACGGGTAAGCTCAGAATATAAAACTACATACAACCTTCTATATTCAAAAGGAGAATATAAATTACATATTGATTTCAAAGATGAAGAAATTCCTTTGATAGAAAATGTATTGAAGATAGAAGACAATGATAGTATTTCATTACTGATAAGAAATGTTGATGATTCACTTTTTTTGGTAGAGACAAGTAAAACAAGCTCACTCTTTGAAAAAGACATAAAAAAAGGGCAAGCGAGTTTGAAAGTCGATGAATTTGACAAAAGCGAAGTACAAGTAAGTATCAATACCAATGCTGAAATCAAAGATGAAACAGAGGAAGAAGAAGAGATACATGACATTAATCTAAATAGCATTAGTGAAAAAACAGTAGTTTCTGATTTTGAAATTGAAAGTAATCCAGTCAAGGAAAAAGTATCCACTTGCAAAACTCCTATCGAACAGCAAGAGTTTAAAGACTTAGTAAAGTTTTTGAAAGACAAAGAGCAGGATTTGAGTAAATATAATATGGCAAAATTAACAATTGATCATAATTGTATGACGACTACACAAATCAGTGAAGTTCTCAATCAATTTTCTGAAGATGATACTAGATTAGATTTTGCAAAAAAAGCATATAGTAAATGTACTGACCCTCAAAACTATTGGAAAATAGCACAAGCGTTTTCTGATGAGGAAATATTCAATGAACTTATATATTCACTAGATTAAAATCACTACTTTAGCATAATGCTAGAGCAATTATACCCTCACTTCCTCTCATCAACAGGAATATGTACTGATACACGAAAAATCGAAAAAGGCAATCTCTTTTTTGCATTAAAAGGTGGTAATTTTAATGGTAATAAATTTGCAAAAAAGGCATTAGACGATGGTGCTAGCTTTGCTATTATAGATGAGATAGAATATAAAGAAGATGACCGATTTATTCTTGTCGAAGAGGTATTGACTGCCCTACAACAATTAGCAACTTATCATCGTGACCAACTCGATATTCCTATCATTGCCATCACAGGCACGAATGGAAAAACGACTACAAAAGAATTGCTTCATGCAGTACTTTCTACAACTTTTGAAACTTATGCTACAGCTGGCAACTTCAACAATCATATAGGTGTGCCGCTTTCATTACTCTCTATCAAAAAAGAGCACGAAATCGCTATCATAGAGATGGGAGCAAATCACACCAAAGAAATCGAAGCCTATTGTCAATGGGCAAAACCAACACATGGTCTGATTACCAATATAGGCTCTGCTCATTTAGAAGGATTTGGTAGTCTAGAAGGCGTTATCAAAGCTAAAACAGAGTTGTATCAGTACCTGCAAGAAAACAATGGGACTGTTTTTTACAATGTAGAAGATGATTTATTAACTGAAAAATCAGAGAGTATTTCTAGTCGAAAAAATTATGGATTTTCTAATAAGGCAGATTTTTCTTTCACGATAAAAAAAGACTTTCCTTGTGTCTCTATTAAAATAAACGACACAGTAATTCAATCCAATCTTTTTGGCTCATACAATGCAACTAATATTGCTACAGCATTAGCAGTGAGTAGTTTTTTTGATGTGAAAAATGAAAATGCAAAAAAAGGAATTGAAAATTACTTTCCAGCAAATAATCGTTCACAAATCATAGAAAGAGAAGGGCAAACAATTATTCTTGACGCTTACAATGCTAATCCTACAAGTATGACAGCGGCGCTACATTCTTTTGCTAAAATGGAATGCAAAAAAGCCGTTTTTCTAGGTGATATGTTTGAACTAGGGGATTCTAGTGATAAAGAGCATCATGCAATTGCAGATTTAACCAATACTTTAATTTTTGATAAAATCGTTTTAGTAGGAAAAGCATTTGAATCTCCAGCAAAAAAAATAGATGCTATTCATTTTGAAACAAGCGAAGAAGCTAAATTTTGGTATCAAACTTCAAATCTTGAAAATTTCGCTATTCTAATCAAAGGTTCTAGAGGAATGAAGATGGAACGAATTATAGATTAATTTAGGCATTAAGATTTTGAGACGTTGAGAAACAAAGGCAACTTGTTACTCAACCATGTACTATCGACTAAAAAACCTCTCTAGCAATAGCCACCGTCTGAGCAGCTCTACTCATTGTGTAATAATGTAAGCATGGTACATTTGCAGCTTTCAATTCTTTACTTTGTTGTATTGCCCACTCTACTCCCACTTGCTTTACCGCTTTATTGTCTTTACACTTTATCACTTCCTTGCAAAGTGCTTCTGGAATGTCTATATGGAACATTGAAGGCAATGCCGTTAAATGATTTTTTGTAGCAATAGGTTTTATCCCCGGAATAATCGGCACATCAATCCCTGCAGCTCTACATTTATCGACAAAATCAAAGTATTTCTGATTGTCATAGAACATTTGTGTAACGATATATTCTGCTC
>JBMZDS010000014.1:0-13490 GCA_049614465.1 Chitinophagales bacterium | reverse complement strand
TTATTTTGTAAAATATAATCTGAAACAGCAACCAATGTATATTCTTCACCAAACATCTCACCATCTTCACAAACCAATGCCAATCTATCTACATCAGGATCTACAGAAATACCTAAATGTGCATCTTCACGATTGACTGTATTTGATAAATCCGCTAAATTTTCAGGTAATGGCTCTGGATTATGCGCAAAAAGTCCTGTTGGTTCACAATTTAACTTTATCACTTGTTCCACCCCTATAGCTTTAAGCAACATCGGCACATAAATTCCTCCTGTAGAATTTACCGCATCAACTACCACTTTAAAATTAGCTGCTTTGATAGCATCTACATCTACTAATGGTAAATCTATAATGTGTTGTATATGCTTTTCTGCATAATTATCATCAGTACTATATGTCCCTATATCATCTATTTCAGGAAATACAAATTTTGAAGAATCGTCTGCCATATCCAAAATGGCTTGTCCATCAGCTGCCGAGATAAATTCTCCCTTTTGATTGAGCAATTTCAAGGCATTCCATTGTTTTGGATTGTGACTAGCTGTCAAGATAATTCCTCCAATAGCTTTCATATCTACAACAGCCATTTCTACTGTAGGTGTTGTAGATAACCCTAAATCAACAACATCTAGACCTGCTCCCATCAAAGCTCCTGATACCATATTCGTCACCATTTGTCCAGATAGACGAGCATCTCTTCCTATAACGATAGCGCCATTGCCATTTTGCTCTTTTGCCCAGAAAGCATAAGCTGTAGCAAACTTCACTATATCAAATGGAGTCAATCCTTCATCTTCTCTTCCACCTATTGTTCCTCTGATACCAGAGATTGTCTTCATTAAAGCCACAATTCTTAAATTTAGGTTAGTATTTTATAGATTTTACTATAAAAAGGTCGGCAAAAATACCTTATTTAGCAGAATATAAAAGCAAAACATAATTATTTATTTATGAACACATCTCCTTGGTTCGCAACATGGTTTGATACACCATTCTATCATATTTTGTATAAAAATAGAAATGATAAGGAAGCTCATCGATTTATAGATAACCTTATCACTCATCTAACTCCAAAATCTAATAGTCATATACTAGATTTGGCTTGTGGTAAAGGAAGGCATGCAATCTATTTAGCCGAAAAAGGATTTGAAACTACAGGTGTTGATTTATCTGCACAAAGTATTAATCATGCCAATCAATTTGCTCATGAAAAATTGCATTTTGACACACATGATATGCGTGAAACTTACAAGGAAAATGAATTTGATTATGTTTTTAATCTATTTACGAGTTTTGGGTATTTCAGCAAAGAAAAACACAATCAAGCTGCGATAGATGCAATGGCAAAAAATCTAAAAAATGATGGTGTACTTGTCATTGATTTCATGAATAGCTTTAAAGTAGCAGCACAGCTCAAGGAAAAAGAAGTCAAAACAGTGGATGACATGACTTTCTACATTACTCGAAAATTAGATGGGAGGCACTTTGTGAAAACAATAGAATTTGAACACGAAAAAAAGCACTATCAATTTCAAGAACGTGTAGAAGGATTATTACAAAAAGATTTTGAAACATATTTTGCCGCAGCAGGATTAAAAATCGTAGAAGTATTTGGTGATTATGACTTGAACTACTTTAGCAAAAATACTTCAGATAGATTGATAATGATTGTAGAGAAATCATAAATTATTTAGGCTTATTTCCCATAGAAAGTCATTCTAATTTCTTAAAATTTTTCATCACCAAATGCACACACAAAGGAATTAGCAACAACAAAGCTGTACTGCGATAGCGAACAATAGCACCAAGGTTAGGGACTATTAATCCTATAACCACCAAGAGACTTAAAGAATAAGTGAATATAAAAACTGTGAAATTATGATGATATACTTTTTTGCGAATAAAATAAAATAAGCCACCAAGTATAACACCTGAGATCAAGAAAGTATCAATAGCTGTCAAAAATAAAATCGTAGTATTTGCATCACCAAAATGTGGACGAAACAATACATTGAAAATACTTTGAGGAAAAGCACTTAAAAAAGCAAATAAAGTACCATTTACACTATACAATTCTATTGAAGTATTCCCCACTCCTAGCGACTCAAACTGATGTCTTTTTTCTAGTATAACAGCAATGGCAGTATCTCCAAAAAATGGCAATGGTAAAAAGCATGCTAAAAGGACAACTAAAGTCATTATTGTAGAATATATAACTATAGGAGAAAATTTCTTTCTTTCCAATACTATATATATAGTAAGCGGCACAATCAAAAGCATCATCATATAATCTCTTGCAAAAAACAAAAATGACAAACCGACTAAAGAAAGTAAAAAATACTTCACTTGACGATAATGCTCTACCACCTTTGTCATACTATAGAATACCAATCCCAATGAAAATGCAGAAACAAATTCTTTGTGCATTCCTGAAGTCCAAAATAATAGAGAAGGAAAAATGAAAATAGAACTCAAAGCGATAAAACCTGCTGCTAGCTTTCGCTCATATACTTTCGCCAATAAAAAACATCCCACAAATGAAACAAAACCCGCAAAAAGTCCATGAATATAAATATTCCCCATTGAGAACAACCTCACTATTGCATTGAAACGAACAATTGTATATGCTCCCGTATCCCACCAAAAACCCATTTCATCTACGGCACTTTTTATATTTTCTGTAAAAAAAGCATTATTTGGCCCAAAAACTAAACGAAAATAATTTTGAGGATGTGAAAACAACTCTTGATAGATCAGATTGCCATCTACAAAATACTGAAAAATATCACCACTATGTATATAATACTTATGGAGAAAGATATAAACGACTCCCGCCAGCATCTTTGTAAATGCTAATGAAAGTAAAACTTTTTTATTAATTTTTTCTAGCTGAAAAAAAGGAAGTTTTTTCAAGATAAACAAGAAAAATAAGCCGTAAAAAATCAATAATAAATAAGACAAGTCCATTCCCCACAAAGTTACTTACAATGTGGAATAAATCTGAAAAACTATTCCACACTTTCATTTACATTTGCGGCATACTAAAAAAATCTATCTTGAGCACAACTAACACAAACCTACAAGCAGCCATAGACTTAGGGCTTAGAGAAGAAGAGTATCACAAAATCGTAGAAATCATGGGGCGTGAACCCAATTTCTGTGAAATCAGCATTTATTCTGTCATGTGGTCAGAGCATTGCTCATACAAAAACTCTATCAAGTACTTGAAAACACTTCCTAGAGAAGGCAAACACTTATTAGTAGAAGCAGGAGAAGAAAATGCAGGATTGGTAGATTTAGGAGATGGAATGGGCTGTGCATTTAAGATAGAATCACACAACCATCCATCTGCACTAGAACCATATCAAGGAGCTGCTACAGGAGTTGGAGGTATTCATAGAGATATTTTCACAATGGGCGCTCGTCCTATTGCTGCATTAAATTCATTGCGATTTGGTGCGCTAGACAATGACAGAACTCGTCATTTATTGAAAGGAGTAGTTAAAGGAATTGGTGACTATGGCAATTGCTTTGGTGTTCCTACAGTAGGAGGAGAAGTCTATTTTGATAAAGTTTATCATACTAATCCACTCGTCAATGCCATGTCTGTAGGAATTATGGATTCAAAAGATATGATTTCTGCAACTTCTTATGGAGTAGGCAATGCCGTTTTCATTGTAGGTTCTTCTACAGGAAAAGATGGTATAGCTGGAGCTGCTTTTGCGTCTAAAGACATTACAGAAGATAGTATGGATGATTTACCAGCTGTACAAGTAGGCGATCCTTTTCAAGAAAAACTTTTGCTAGAAGCAAGTCTAGAACTTGTAGGCAATGACGCAGTGATAGGAATGCAAGACATGGGAGCTGCAGGGATTACTTGTTCTTCATGTGAGATGAGTGCTAAAGGCGAACACGGGATGCGTATCAACCTAGATAAAGTTCCTACTCGTCAAAACAATATGAAAGATTGGGAAATTTTGCTATCAGAATCTCAAGAGAGAATGCTAATCGTAGTAAAGCAGGGACGTGAGCAAGAAATCCAGGATATTTTTGATAAATGGGATTTAAACTGTGTACAGATAGGTCAAGTTACGGATACAAAACAAGTACAATTCTTTATGAATAGTGAAATGGTAGCAGATGTCAATGCTGATTCTCTCGTACTCGGTGGTGGTGCCCCAGTCTATGACAGAGAGTATAGCGAACCTGCTTACTATCAAGAGTTGAAGAAATTTGACATCAATACAATAGCAGAACCAACAGACTTAAAAGCAGTAGCAGAAAAACTAACACAATTGCCAAATATTGCTTCTAAAAGATGGATCTATCAGCAATACGACTCTATGGTAGGAGTCGTCAATACTTCTACAAATGAGCCATCTGATGCGACAATTATTCGTATCCCTGAAAGTGAAAAAGCATTGGCGGTAACAGTCGATTGTAATGCAAGATATGTTAATGCAGATCCGCATGTAGGTGGCATGATAGCCGTATCAGAAGCAGCGAGAAATATCGTTTGTTCTGGTGGCGCGCCTTCTGCAATTACTAATTGTCTAAATTTCGGAAATCCTTACAACCCAGAAGTATACTGGCAGTTCGTCAACGCACTCAAAGGAATGGGCGATGCTTGTAAGAAATTTGATACCCCAGTAACAGGAGGAAATGTAAGTTTTTACAATCAGTCTTCTGATGACGGACCAGTATTTTCTACACCTACTATTGGTATGATAGGTGTATTAGAAAATGTAGCCGCAAAAATGACACTCAATTTCAAATGTGCGGGCGACTTAGTTTATCTTTTAGGAGAAAATAAAAATGATATTTCATCTTCCGAATATCTCGTCAATATTTTAGATAATGAAAATTCATCTACACCATATTTTGACTTAGAAAAAGAAGCATTGTTACAAAATACAGTTTCATCATTGATTAGCAATAAATTGTTAGAATCTGCTCACGACATTTCAGAAGGTGGATTGTTTATTTGCTTGCTAGAGTCTGCTATGACAGGCAATTTTGGGTTTGATATCAAAACTGATAATGACTTTAGAAAAGATGCTTATTTATACGGTGAAGCACAAAGTCGTGCTGTCGTGACAGTTTGCCCATCTAGAAAAGAAAAAGTAGACGAACTTTTAACAAAAACAGGCATCGAGTACAAGAAAATAGGTGAAGTGATCGAAAAAGAAATCAAAGTAGATGGTATTACATTTGGGAATACTGATACATACAAAAATCTTTATGATACTGCCATTGAAAACTTATTGTAATAACCGATTTTAAAAGATTTAACAATAAAAATTGACTAACTTTTTTATATTTGTATCAACTAAACATTTTTAAAATGAATTTTGCCAAAACTATAATCATTGCTTGTATCACATTTTTGAGTATTAATATTGCATTTGCTCAAAATAATTTCACCATCCAAGTTAACGATGCTGAAACACAACTAACTGTTAACAGTAATTTTGATGGAGTAAAAAACAAGCAAACACTTACAGATGTTTCAGGCATGAACTTCTTTAAAAAGTTTGAATACATTGCTGTAGAAACAACTACATCAAACTGTAGTGTCGAAATAGCTAAAGACAATCAAATAAAAGTGTACAACTTCAATATAAGCTTTGATGAATTAAAAGCGATGATTGACCTTGCACATATAGATTTTTCAAATTTAGATGAAAGCAAAATAAAACAACATGATTTTTCTTCTACTAAAGAAAAATACAAAATGATTAAAGATGGTGCTGTTGCAGCTAATAAAGTAGTAGACGGTAACAAGACTACTATTGATGTAACATTAGTTAAATAATTGTTTATGATGACTAGATTCATTGCATTTTCATTACTTACATTCAGTTTTATCTTTTCTTTTGCACAAGACAAACAAGAAATAGATATACAAATAGAAAATGATGGTAAAACTGCCGAGATTAAAATCACAGAAAACGGTAAGACGAGCATTGAAACAATCAATATAGAAGAATGGCAAGACTATTTGGATGAAAATGAAATCAATGTCAAAATAGAGAGTGATGGAAAATCAACTTCTATTGCTACTACTGACAATGACGAGAATATCCAAGTAAATATAGAAGGTGATTTGGAAAGCTTTCTAGAAAATATAGTCAATGAAGATTTTGACATCACTTCTTTAGAAGATTTAATGGAAAAAGTAGAAAAATCTATTGAATACACTGAGACGGTTGACAAAGATGGAAACGTCATAATCGATATGGAAATCAAAGAGTAAAACTCAAACATATAATATTGAATCAAAGCCCAACATTTTTTTGTTTGGGCTTTTTTTATGCAAATAAGGATAAACAGCTATTTTTGTAGAATGATAGTAATCACAGGAGCAAGAGGTTTTATAGGGAGTAATCTCGCAAAAAAAATGAATGATGAAGGGCATGATAATCTTATTTTGGTTGATGAGCTAGCAAATACAGACAAGACCAGCAATCTATCAGATTTACAATACAAGCATCTTATTGATCGCAATGATTTTATAGCATGGGCAAAAGAAAATACAGATAAAATAGACTTTATATTTCATCTAGGAGCACGTACAGATACTACAGAATCTGACAAAGAACTTCTTGACAAGTTAAACTATCATTACTCACAACATTTATGGACTTTTTGTACAGAATACAACATTCCATTTATATACGCATCATCTGCTGCCACATATGGCGATGGACAATTTGGCTATGATGATGAAAGCACTGCTCCTCTCCTTCCTCTCAATCAATATGGGTGGTCAAAACAAAACTTCGATTTATGGACAAAAGAACAAGAAAAAACACCTCCTTACTATGTGGGTTTAAAGTTCTTTAATGTCTATGGTGCAAACGAATATCATAAAGGAAGAATGGCATCTGTTATTTTTCATGCATACAATCAAATAAGTGAAACTGGTGGCATGAAACTCTTCCAGTCTCACAATAAAAATTATGCCAATGGAGAGCAAAAGAGAGACTTTATCTACGTAAAAGACATTGTCAATGTTTGCTTTTTCCTATACAAAAACAAGGTCGAAAATGGCATCTACAATCTAGGAACAGGAACTGCTAGAACATTCAATGATTTAGTGCGTGCAGTATTTACTGCTATGCAAATAGATGAAAACATAAGTTATATCCCTATGCCACTAGACATTCGTGACAAATATCAATATTACACTGAAGCCAAAATGAATAAACTAATCAATCAAGGCTACAAAACTCCATTCTATAGTCTAGAAGATGGAGTGAAAGATTATATCGAAAACTATTTATCAAAACGCTAAAACTATGACAAGCCAGAACAACGAAACGCTCATAAAAACGCTAAAAGAATATTTAAAACAGAAAAATAAGAATACTAAAATTTTACTTATTGTTATGCTAGTAATTTGTGGTGGGTTTCTACTCCTTGGAGTTTTTATCCCGGCAGGAAACGATGTTATGGCAAAGTATGTTATAATGACAATAGCAGGGCTAGGAGCTATAGCTATCTCATGGTGGTCAAAAAGAGAGTTTGAAAAATACGATATTGACGATTGTAGGCTTATAGGAGTTTTAGAGACCAACAATAAGAATAATTATATCGTTTGGATTTATCCTCAAAAAACAGAGACTAAAAAATATGGAGCAACTATCGCTACAAATTATTCACTGATATTCAAAACGATAGATAAAGCTGAATATATTGTACAAATACCAAGTGAACAGCATTATACGTACATCACCATGCTTAGAATGGTCATCTCTAACATTACATATGGTTTTTCAGAAGATCGAAAGAAACTATACAAAGAATCACCTACTAAAATGATTGTAAACTAAGTCAGGTTATTCCTCTAATAATCGCTTATTATATATCCATCGCTGCATAAAATAGCTATTTTGTTGCAAGACTTCTTCCATTACTCCTCTACTACTTGTAGCATGAATGATTTTAATAGCGCCATCTATTACTTCCGTCACCATAGCGACATGTCCTACAGCACCGCTCGCTATATTTCTTCCATTAAAAAATATAAAATCGCCAGCTTGTAAACTGTCAGCTTCAATATAATCACCTGCAGCGGCTTGCACATATGAAGCTCTGGGTATATCAATACTCAGTTGTTGTGCACAATAATATAAAAAACCAGAACAATCAAATCCGCTAGAAGAACAACCTCCAACTTTATATTTCACACCTAAATATTCCCTAGCAGTCTCTACCATAGAATCAATCTGTGTATATTCCGTTTCTACTTCAATGTGCTCATACAAAACAGTATCGCCATCCAAAACGACATAACTGCTGTCATCTTGAGCTGACAATGTCTGAAAGACGAATAGTCCAATAGAAAAAAGTATAATTCTAGTCATAAACTTCAAATTTATATTGTTTCAATCCTGCAAAACGATTAACTTGCATACGTTTTCCAAACAAACATCATGCTAAATGCCCTATAAAGAGTTCAAAATAGAAAAATTATACTACCCAATTGGTGAAGTTGCGGACATGTTTGGCGTAGCCACATCGCTCATTCGCTACTGGGAAAAAGAGTTTGACATCCTAAAACCTAGAAAAAATAGAAAGGGAAATCGTCTATTCACTCAAAAAGATATTGAAAATCTAAAAATCATTTATCACCTTGTAAAAGAAAGAGGATTTACACTCGAAGGAGCAAAGAAAAAACTCACCGAAAACAAAGAAGATGTCGCTCAAAATCATAAAATCGTAGAATCTCTTACAAAACTAAAAGGATTTTTAACACAACTTAAAGAAGAACTATAGTGGAAATTCCTCTATGGAAAAAGGCGATAAGCTATTTATACCCTCTTGTTTTAAAAACATACCAATCACAATATAGTGGACGTTTAGAAATCGGTCTTCAAGATGGAAAAATAGTTCTAGATACTGCCAACGTCAATTATTCTTTTGGTAGCTTACATAAAGTATTTGATAAGGCAATAAAGAATATAATCTTTGATACTCAGAAAACATATAAGACTTTAATTTTGGGTTTTGGAGTAGGGAGTATTGCTCAGGTATTACAAAAAAAACAAGCAAAATTTGATATAACTGGTATCGAAATTGATGATAAAATCATTGAATTAGGTGAGAAATATTTCAAAACAAAAAATATCCCAAACTGTCACATAATAGCCGAGAATGCGATTGATTTCCTAAAAAAAGATTCAGGATCGTATGATTTAATATTTGTTGATTTATTTATTGATGATAAAGTCCCTCCTACTTTTAAAGAAGTTTCATTTCTCAAAAAAATAAAGAGTAAAATAAGTGAGAATGGGCATTTAATGATGAATGATATGTTTGTAAAAAATGAACGAAAAGAGATCTTAAAAAGAACTTTAGAACAATGTTCAATTTACATGTATTTAGAAGAAAATACAATCTTTCATTTTCACAACAAACATTAACAAAGCATTAGCAGAAAATATTTTGCTTGTAGCTGTATAAAATAGATATTTATTGTTGAAAATTGCCAAATCTTTTCACCATACAATCAAAACATTAGGTAACTTCTTACTAAATTCGCAGACTATATGTACAAATTTGACCAAGAGATACTAGACAAAGCAATGACTTTTGATGATTTTCAGCAATACACGCTAGATATCATCGATAAAAAAAATATAGTTGCTCCATATGACAATCCTGATTACTTAAGTTTTACAGTAGCTAATCATCGAAGAATAGATAAAATACTCAAGGATATACAACTCAGTAAAAAACTCTATAACGAACTCAATGATGATGTCAAAAAATGGACATGGATAGTCTTTGATGAGCCATGGTGTAGCGATGCATCTTTCTCAGTTCCTGTCTTGTATGCGATGTCATTGGCAAGTGGTGGAGAGATAGATTTCAAAATATATCTAAGAGATACTCATCCTGAAATTATGGAACACTATTTGACTGATAATGGTAAAGCGATACCCAAACTAGTCTGCCTTGATGAAAACATGAATGAATTGGGCACTTGGGGACCAAGACCTGCCGAATTGCAAAAATTAGCTATTGAGCTTAAACAAAGAAATGCTGATTTAACAGAAAAGATAAAGACTTCATTTGGTTGGTACAGAAAAGATAAAGGGGAAAGCTTACAGGCTGAATTTATAGATTTGATAAAAAAATGGAAAAATGTTTAACAACAAGATAAAGAATACTGAAGAGATAAAAATAAAAGTAGGATTGGATGAAAGTAATGTCCCTGTTGACTTGAAATGGCAAGCAACGGATACAGAACACCAAGCCCTCAATGATTGTAAAGCCGTCAATATCTCAATATGGGATCCAGTTGAAAAAAATTCACTAGGCATCAATCTATGGACTACAGACCTTAGAGTAGAAGAAATGCACTCGCATTATTTTCGTACTCTAATGAATCTAACAAATAGCTATACCCAAGCAACAAAAAACCCTTTTGCGCAAAAAATGATGCAAAAATTTTGTGAAGATTTAGCTAAAGAAACTTCTGATTGGGAAGAAAACAAAGAACAAAAATAAAAAATGATGAAAAAAATAGCCACACTATTATTCATAACCCTCTCTCTTGGACTTTTTGCACAAAAGAATGGACACAATATAGAAATAAAGATAACTGATCTAGCCAATAGTCAGGTGATGATCGCTTATCACATGCAAGGCAAACACTACATTAGTGATACGCTTGAAGTCAATGAAAAAGGAATTGCATTATTGAAAGGTGACGAGCCAAAAGAACCGGGTGTTTACTTATGTGTTTTTCCTTCTTTACAGAATAAATATTTTGAATTTATCATCAGGGAGCAAAATTTCAGCATGGAAGTAGCAAGTGGCGATATTCACAATACATTAAAGTTTAAAAATTCTGAAGAAAATGAACTTTTCTATAGTGATATGGGCGAAATGTCAACAGTACGTACTCAAGTAGAAGGACTAAAAGCACAAATAGTAAATGCGGATGAAAAAAGGACTAAGACACTTGAAGATGAGATAAATAAACTCAATAAAGAGTACACAGACAAAAGAATAAAACTGGCAGAAGATAATCCTGATTTTTTATACTCCGCACTACTCGGTATGATGCGTGAGATAAAAATACCAGATGCCCCTGTAGATGAACAAGGCAATATTATTGATTCTACTTTTCAATGGAAATACTATAAACATCATTTTTGGGATTATACAGACTTTAGCAATGCAGGTATTCTACGCACACCTGTTTTCCATGGAAAAATGGAAGATTATATAGATAAACGTACCTCTCCACACCCAGATTCATTAGCAAAATCATGTGATATTCTATTAGAAAAAGCAAGTGCCAATGATGATGTCTTTCAATATGTATTAGTTACTCTTGTGAATAAATTTGCCAACTCAAAAGTAATGGGACAAGATGGGATATATGTACACTTAGTAGAGAACTACTACAATACAGGAAAAGCATGGTGGGTAGAAGAAGATCAATTAGAAAAAATGAAAGAAAGAGTGACTGCATTGAAGCCATTACTAATAGATGTAACTGCACCAGACCTTACGCTGCGTGATACATCTCTAGCTGTAAAGTACCGCTTGCACGATCTTCCGCACGACTATGTTATCGTTTTTGTTTGGGATCCAGAATGTGGACATTGCAAAAAAGCGATGCCTGCATTAAAAGCTTTCTATGACAAATACAAAGATAAAAGTGTGATGGTTTATGCTATTTCTACTGTTAATTATGAAAATTTAGGAGACTGGAAAGATTTTGTAAAAGAGAATAATCTAGACTGGCTCAATGTAGCAGATCCTTACAATGAAACCAATTTCAGAAAAATATATGATATCTCTAGTACCCCACAACTATATATATTAGACAATGAAAAAACAATCGTAGGTAAGCGAATAGGTACAGGACAGCTAGAAGATTTTTTCTACAACTATTGGAAGCGAAATGATCCTGACAAAGCAATAGGGATGGAAAAACCTACGCCACACATCCATGACCATGATGGAGATGGCGTACCTGACCATGATGATCATGCACATTAGTTAAAAAAATAATTATGATTATCAAGAATCGATAATAATTATACTTTTGCAGCAATGACTCAATGTAAAAAATTAATTGAAGTAGCTCAAGTATTTTTTAAAATGGGCTGTATTGCATTTGGTGGTCCTGCCGCACATATTGCAATGATGGAAGAAGAAATTGTCAATAAGCGAAAGTGGATGGACAGACAGTATTTCTTGGACTTAATTGGAGCAACTAATCTTATTCCAGGACCAAACTCTACCGAACTGACTATGCATTGTGGGCATGTAAGAGCAGGCAAAGCAGGATTATTTGTAGCAGGAATCAGCTTTATCTTTCCGGCAGTAGTTATCACAGGATTTTTTGCATGGCTATATACTACATACGGTCAATTGCCTGCGATCGAACCTTTCTTCTTAGGAATAAAACCAGCAGTACTTGCTATTATTATATCTGCGATATACAAACTCGGCAAAAAAGCATTAAAAAACTGGGAATTAGGAGTCTTAGGAGGACTAGTTTTCATAGCATGTATATTAGGAGTCAATGAAATTACAGCTCTACTTTCCGCTGGTATTATTGGTACAATATATTTTACTACTAAATCAAAAATAGCACAAAAAGATACGAAGGCCATTTTTCCTTTCATTTTTATGCAAGCAAGTAGTACATCTCTACTAAAAATATCAAGTCTCAAAGTATTTTGGACGTTTTTGAAAGTAGGAACAGTATTGTATGGAAGTGGATATGTTCTTTTTGCCTATCTCGATGCAGAATTAGTAACAAAAGGATGGCTTACACAGCAACAATTGTTAGATGCTATCGCAGTTGGACAATTTACTCCAGGTCCTGTACTTTCTACAGCAACATTTATTGGGTATCAATTAGCTGGTTGGGGCGGTGCAGTAGCAGCAAGTATTGGTATATTCTTACCATCATTCCTATTTGTTTTGATTCTCAATCCATTGGTCAGCAAGATGCGACAATCAAAACTCCTCTCCCACTTTTTAGATGCTGTAAATATTGCAGCTGTTGCTGTCATGGTCGCAGTACTCTACGAAATGGCAAAAGGAACATTAATAGATTGGCGTACTATTCTGATTGCAGTACTTAGCATTGGATTAGTATTTGGCATGAAAAAAGTCAATGCAATGTGGATTGTATTAGGAGGTGCTATTTTAGGTTACTTACTTTCTCTTATCTAAGACAATCGTTTAAGATAAAAGTTTACATTCCATTTCTTTTTTCTTTATATAGACTTTATCACTTAAATACAATGAGCAAAATCAAAGATAAATGAAACATCTTATCTTTATTATTAAGTATCCTAGCTAAATAAACTACTGTACAAAGTTAGAAAGGGCTTTAATTTGAGACCAATAAAAATACAGTCCTTTTATCATAAAAATTATAACATAAAAAAAGCCTTGCATCACTGCAAGGCTTTAATAATTTATCTTTTAAAGAGAATTTTAGTTAACTC
>JBMZDS010000013.1:0-13711 GCA_049614465.1 Chitinophagales bacterium | reverse complement strand
TATTGTTGATTTTAACTATCAAATTACAGTCACTTTATCCGCTTGCATCTTTGCTTTTTTACGTAGTGTATCCATATTAGTGTTGATATCATTGTCATAAACGAGACTTACCCCCATTCTTCTGTAGGGGCGAGTAGTGGGCTTACCGAAAAGACGAATATCTGTTTGTTTTTCCATTAAAGCATCTTCTACGCCCTTGAATATTGGCAATTCCTTGCTTTCTTTTTCTGCTAAAATAACGGCACTTACTCCTGCACGTTCTTGTGTAATCTCCGGAATAGGTAATCCTAATATAGTACGAGCATGCAATTCAAATTCGCTTAAATTTTGTGTGCCTGCTAGTGTTACCATTCCAGTGTCATGCGGTCTAGGCGACAATTCAGAAAAATATACGCCATCATCGGCTATGAAAAATTCTACGCCCCATATACCTGCTCCAGTCAATGCTGTAGTGACTTTTTCTGCCATATTTTGTGCATCTTGAATGTCTTTTTCAGAAAGCGGGCAAGGTTGCCAACTCTCCATATAGTCACCTCTTTCTTGTCGATGTCCTATAGCCGGACAAAAAAGTGTCTTTCCATTACTTTGAGTGACTGTAAGCAATGTGATTTCAGTATGAAATGCTACAAATTCTTCTATGATTATTTCTGCCAAATCACCTCTACTACCTTCCATTGCATAGGTAAAACTCTTTTCAATATCAGCTTCACTGCGCACGATACTTTGTCCTTTCCCAGAGCTTGACATCAATGGTTTTACTACACATGGAAATCCTATATTAGCTACAGCTTCTTTAAATTGTGATAGGGTAGTGGCATACTCATATTTTGCAGTACGAAGACCGAGTTCTTTAGCCGCTAAATCACGAATAAGTTTTCTATTCATAGTATAGTTGGCCGCTTTTGCACTAGGAACGACAGTATATCCTTGCTCTTCATAGGCAAAAAATCGTTCTGTACGGATAGATTCCACCTCAGGAACAATCAGTTTGGGTTGATGCTTTTCTACCGCAGCGTCAAGTGCCTCTGCATCGAGCATACTAAATACTTCAAATTCGTCAGCAACTTGCATAGCTGGTGCTCCTGCATAACTATCACATGCGACAACATATTGTCCCATTCTTTTGAGAGCGATGACAAGTTCTTTGCCCAGCTCTCCTGAACCTAATAGTAGAATCTTATTTTTCATTATTGATTGAGTTCTTTTGTTTCAAACATTTCTTCAAAAATACGTTTTACATGATCTGCTTTCATTTGAAGGCTCTCACTCATTCTTTTGATAAGTTCCATCTCAGTAGGATCCATATCTCCATCAGATGCGGCTACAGAAAGTGCGCATTTAATGATTGTCTCTTTGCCTTGCTCATTGAGTTCTCCTGCTATTTTCTTGAGATAAGTAGATACATCTTCATTCTCTTTTTGCACTTGTTTGGTATACTCCATGAGTTGCTCCATGGTCATATCATTGTGTCCAAATTTATTAATGATAGCAAGCACTTCTAGTTTTTCATTTTCATCGATAATTCCATCTGCTAGCATTGTGAGAACCATTGTATGATGAATCGCTTTTTCATAAGTAGCTAAAAATTGATCTTTACTCATGCTATTCATATTGAGTATATTCGGGACAAAAGTGCCTTTGCAATTGCGACATTCTACATATTCTCCTAGCTTATCTAGTGGAATGATAGGAATAAAGTATAGTGTGAAAAATCGTCTTACAGAGCGATGTCTATAATTGGTTGTTTTTTCGCATTGGGGACAATTGAATTGTCCTTCTTTGAGTGTCCATTTTACACCTCTTGTACCTACTATTATCATGTCGTAAAAATAGAAAAAGAAGTCAGTCTATTGTTCTTTTATGTATTTTTAAATTTAAAATAATGGGTATAGTACAAAATGATTTGCTATTTTATGTTGATAGTCTTTATCCTTTTTGTCTTGATACAAAAAGAATGAAAAAAATCAAGACTATATTATTTTCCCTCATTTTTACTACGGTTCATTCTGCTAAAAATCTATAAGTGTATGATTATTACATCTCTTAATGTTTTTATTTATGACATACATAGATTTTTTTAACGCTCCATTCTCCTTGAAAATTGGCTAAAATAATAAGGTCATGCAATACAACTTCATTGAGTCATTAAAAAACATTACTGTTGTATAAAATCAAAATTCTACTTCATACCAATATCCTGCTTTTTGATAGATGATTACATCATTATCTTGGAGTTGCTTAAAAGTAATTCTAGCGATATTGCCAGGACTAATAATTTCTATGTCATAAAACTCAGTACTTCTATCTGATGCTCCAAACCCGTCATACCAAAACCATGTGCCTCCTGCAGATTCTATTTCAAGAATGTCATCTCCAATCCATTTCGTCAGAAAATCATCATGTTGGTGGGCTACATTGACTTGTAGTATCTCATCAGTCCTATCCCAAATATCAATACCTCTATGCAATTCTACATTTTCGGCTAAAGTACTTACCTTATTCGATCGCATAAATGCAGCACCTGATATGTTGTCAGGTGTATTGAGGGTGTATATTTTTCCCTCTACAGTATCAAATTCATAATCATAAATTATTCGACTATGCATAGCACCTACTTTTCGCCAGCTATTGATATTAATCACAAGATTATATAGCATAATAGACCCAAAGCAAAATACAACAGGGATTTGAAGCCATTTCCATTTGATTTTGGTCAGCAGCCATGTTAAAAGCATACTAAAGAATACAAGCGGTAAATAGACATATCTGTCTTGTGCTATTTTTGGTAAATAATCAAAATGAATACTTATAACAGGTGCTAAAGAAAGCACAAAAAGAGCCATAGTACTGAATACAAAAGGTCTGTTCTGTATATACTTTTTGTCCTTGAAAAATAAAACGAGAATGGCAATCAACATTGTAACAGATATTGGAATAATAGCCCAATGCTCCAAAATCATATATATCTTATCTCGATACGCTACATTTATAGTAGGGCTTATTAGTGTTATTTTGAGTAGATATTTGTAAAAATTGCCAATAAGATGCAGTAAATCAACATTGAAATGCGATGCTTCGCCATAGTGTCCTGCCCAATTTCCTTTTGTTATTTTGGTCACTACAAAAAATGAAATCGAAACTAAACACATCGGCAATATAACAGCCCATACGTATTTTAGTATTTTTTTGTAGGAAATGGCTGTGTGAAATGCATAGCTAATAAGTATGCAAAATAATCCAATAGGTAAAAGAATGCCTATTTCCCATGTATAAACAGATAATAAATGAAGTATAATTAATCCTATACTCAATGAAATATTTATCTTTTGATTCTCTATCAATTTCAAAAATCCGATGGAGATGGATAGTATAAATAGAGTACAGATTAAATAATTGATACAAGCTCCCCAGACAAGTACTTCTGTCTGCAATGGATATACTATAAAAAGTAATGAAGGTAAGTATCTGAAAATTAGATGTTTTAAGTTTACTCCAAATAAGTCACACAACTTATTGAATAACTTGAAAATAAGAAATCCATTTAATGCATGAATAAATGTAAAACTCAACATCCAACCCCAAGTATTGAAGCCCCATACTAACCATAAAGTTCTAAAAACAACGTGATAAATAGGATGGATACCAAATAGATTATCCTTTGTGAAAGCATAATGAAATGGTGTTTCACTATAGTGTAAAATCCATGTATTCCAGTCAAAAGTAAATTTTGCATCTTTGGTAATCGTGTAAATAGCAACAGTTATACACCAAAAAAATAGAAGTAAAGTCCAATCTGATTTTAGCCAACGTTTCATTGTCATGCTCTCAAAAGTAAGCATAATATTGTATACTTATATCGATACTATTTGAAAAACCAAATGTATCTTTGTCTCAATCAAAATTGTAGCGTGAAAATAAAGTATCTAGGACATGCAGGTTTTCTTGTAGAGACAGAAAAAACAATTCTTTTGATCGATCCTTGGTTGTCAAAAAGTGGAGCATTTGATGGTGGATGGTTTCAATACCCTTGCAATCATTATCTCTCAGATGAAATCAAAGTACTTTTTTCTACAACAGAGAAAGAACTGTACGTTTATATAAGTCATGAGCATAAAGATCATTTTGATCCTACTTTTTTAAAAGAACTAGATGCTTTTGATTTTACTTATCTGATACCACAATATCGTAGAACTTTGCTACTTGATGAAGTACAGTCTTTTCATGCTTCAAAAAAGATACAGATTTGTCAAGATGAGGAAGCTATTAAGTTGCCAGATAGTATAGTTCGTATTTTTATAGATGATAGTGAGTTAAATAGAGATTCAGCGATTCTTGTTTCTACGGATACTCGACAATTTCTCAATATTAATGATTGTAAGTTACATGATAAGCTATTTTATATCAAAGAGACTTATGGTAAAATAGATGTTTTTGCTGCACAGTTTAGTGGAGCGACATGGCATCCTGTTTGTTATGGTTATAGTGACAGAGAATACCGCAATATTTCACGTAGAAAAATGTATTCGAAGTTTGAGTCTGTTATTATGGCTTTAAAAAATATAGATGCAGACATCTATTTGCCATCGGCAGGGCCTCCTTGTTTTTTAGACCCTTCACTTTATCACCTCAATTTTGAAGAAGTCAATATTTTTCCGCATGCAGATACGTTTGTCGATTATTTTACTAAAAAGAAAGAGAATATTACTACTGATATTGTGACGGTCAATCCAAGTGATAGCATCGACTTAACTTCAGATGATGTTCAATATGATATTGCAGATGAAAAAAGGATAGGGGATTACCAGCTTTATATTGAGAATTATGCAAAGCAATACACTCAGTTTTTTGAAGAAAGAAATAAAAGTGTATCAGTTGATTTTTTAGCTAATCTTAAGCAAGAATTTGAGCGTAAACTTGAAAGTTTTGTCAGTAGAGAGAAATTAGAACGTTCGCTATATATTGCATGTATAGATATAACTGATACGTTTCTGAAAGTCGATTTTCAAAATAATGTAGTTTCATACATTGAAAGTATTGAAGAGGAAAATTATTACTTAGTGAAATCCAATTCACATGAATTTGAGCGAGTACTTAATGGAAATATGACTTGGGAAGATTTGTCTTTGTCTTTTCGACTAAAACTCAATCGTGCTCCTGATGTTTATCAAGTATTGATGCAAGGTTTTTTGATACTTGAAGCAGAAGATATGCAGGCTTTTTGTGATAAAATACTTGAAATAGAATCTCGTGAAGAGCGTATAACAATAACAACTGACGAAGGTAAATATAGTGTCAATAGATATTGCCCACATCAGGGTGCAGATATGAAATATGCTTGGATAGAAGAAAACCGCTATCTAGTCTGTCCTAGACACCGTTGGAGGTATGATCTAGAGAATGATGGTGTTTGCGAAGAAAATGATAGTTGTATTCATGCAATTTCGCATGAGTTTGATGTGTAATATGCATAAAAAAAGCGCTGACATTTTTGCCAACGCTTTAGTATATAATATTTGAAAATATTAGTCAGCAATAACTAATCCCCAATCGTATGCTTCCCATACAAAATCTTCTTCACGGTAGATTTTAGATTTAGTTGTATAGTCACCGTAGATTTCTACTTCTTCTGGCCATTCTGTATCCAAATCGTAGTCCCAGTCTTCAGCGATAAAGTTTCCTTCAAAGAAAGTCAAATCAGCTTCTACTACTACATCTTCTATCAAATCATGCTCTGCAATATCAAGATTAGAACTATATGCATAATAGTTGTCAGCATAAATATCTGTCCATAGTACATAACGTTGTCCTGTAAGGTTCATGATTCCATCACCAGTTACATCTACACTTCCTTCAAAGAATACATCTCCAGCTTCATCTGTTGCTACTACATCATGAGCACCTTTTTCAAGCTCTATAATTGTTCCATATCCATATTCCATTCCTGCTACTTCTTCGCCATCGATAGTGACTACTAAGTCATTGTATCCTGGATCTACTTCTACATTTGCTGTTGAAGAACCACAAGAAAACATAACTAAAGACATCAATGCTACAATTGGTAAAAATAATTTTTTCATTTTTTTATAAGTTTTAATATTTTTAATAATGGTGTAAAGGTAAGAAAAACTCCTATTTACTAGTACAAAACACGCACCTTTATTGTATGATTTATTTGTCGTAATCCTTCAAGTGCATCAGTTGAGACATCTTTTGGAACATCTAATACTACGTAGCCTATTTTTTCATTAGTAGTGAGGTATTGCCCTAGTATATTTACTTTCATTGCTGATAAAGTGCTATTGATTGCAGACAAAACACCTGCTACATTGTGATGTATATGCAAAATACGATGCCTTCCTTCTACTTTTGGTAGTGAAAGTGCTGGAATAGAGTGCGAACCAATGGTAGCTCCAGTCTCTATATATTTAATAATTTTGCTAGCGACATCTATACCTATATTCCATTGTGCTTCCTCTGTAGAACCACCAATATGTGGAGTTAAAATAACATTTGGGATATTTTGTAGTGGTGTTTCAAAACGATCTCCTTTTTTCTTCGGTTCTACAGGAAACACATCTAAAGCAGCACCCGATATTTTCCCGTTTTCCATTGAATTTCTCAATGCTTCCAAATCAACCACATTCCCTCTACTATAATTGATAAGTATCTGTCCTTCTTTAAATTCTTCAATGATATTTTTATCAAACAGATTTGCTGTCTCAGGTGTAGCAGGAACATGAAGCGTTACGATATCTGTTTTGCTAATCAATTCTTTCAAAGAAGTAATTGTATTTGCATTGCCAAGTGGTAGTTTTGTCTCTACATCATAATAATAGACTTTTAGACCTAAAGCTTCTGCTAAAACAGATACTTGTGAGCCGATATGTCCATACCCTACGATGCCCAATTTTTTGCCTCTTATTTCGTGCGCATTACTGCTGTCTTTGAGCCAAATGCCTTGATGTGCTGCTTTATCTTTTTCTGGAATTTTTCTAATCAACATAATAGATGCTGCGATAACTAACTCTGCTACCGATCGTGTATTGCTGTAGGGCGCATTAAAGACAGCGATTCCTTCTTCTTTTGCACATTCCAAGTCTACTTGATTTGTACCAATACAATAACAACCAATCGCCATCAACTTCGGTGCATTTTTGAGTACACGAGCAGTCAATTGTGTCTTAGAACGAACACCCACTACATGAACGTCTTTGAGCTTTTCGATAAGTTCGTTTTCACTCATAGCTCCTTTAGCAGTTTCTATATTGATATAATCTGCATCTTTAAACTGCTGAACAGCAGACGGACTGATACTTTCTAGTAATAAAATTTTGATTTTCTCTTTTGGAAATGATGTATATTGACTCATGGGCGCAAAGATGGAAAACGATAAAATGAAATACTAATACTTTATATCCTTTTCATCCACATTTTTCTTTTCTTTTTCATAAGCGTCCATTTCTTGTCGCCATTTTTCTATTTTCTTGAGTTGTCTTGCCTTTTTGTTGAACGCATTATATAGAAATGAAATAGGATTGTAGATTTTTGCTTCGGGTTCTTCAGGTGGAGCATCATTCTCTCTAAATCCTGCAAATGCACCTACACGTTCATCTTCTTTTTCTTGGTCTAGCATCGCTTGTTTGAGTATGACACGATTGGCAGGCCATGGCATCACGACAGTTTCTTTTATCAAGATTGTATCAGCTATCATATTGACTAAGACACGAAATTGTTCTGTAGAGACGGTGTCTGCTATCATATAATTAACATCCTTGAACCCTAAAGCTGAAAAATTGATTGTATCTGATGGAGTGACCCAAAGTTTGAAATTGCCTTCATAATCTGTCACTGTACCCGTGATTCTCGATATATTGAGAATGTGTACATTATATAAAGGTTCGCTGCCGTTGACTACTTTTCCATTGAGCAAAATCAAACTATCCTGCTGCGCAAAAAGTGAACTAAACGCCACTAAACAAAATCCTATGCCTAAAAATAGATTTTTCATTGTCGATGACAAAAGTACGCTGTTTATAGATTCTTATTGTATTGTAAGGTACAAATGATGTTAAAAGTGATAAATAATAAAACATTAATCACTCCTTATCTAAAGCACTAATTACTTTCTTCACATCACTTTCTTCAAAAAAGCGAATAAAACGAATCAGCCATCTAAAAATTCGTCCTTTAGGATTGGCGAGTTTGTGGGCTAGTTGTCCTATGATTTTGTCTCTTTTGTCAATTTCAAGTTGTTCATCATCGCTATTATGAAATTTCTTTGCAAAATCCCATGCTCCTTTTCTTGCAATATTGATACTAAAGCTGACGAGTTTTTCTTCATTACCATTTCCGAATTTTTCTACCAAAATCATCAAAGGAGAAACTATGCTTATTTGATCTTTTACACTATCAATCATGCTTGATAATACATTGTTTATAGCGTCAAAATCACTTTTTAGCGTTTCTATATCTGCATTTTTTCCTACAGTCTGAGCTGCAGCTACACCTAAATCGAGATTGATGTGCGCATTGATTCCTAAAAGTAAATGCTGTAAAATCAATAGATTGTTTTCACTACTTGCTTCAAAAGCATTTCTCCAGCTTAGAGTAGTGTTTTCAGCCGCTTTCCAAGTTCGATAAGCATCAATAAATCGATTGGCAAAAATGACATCTAGCTTTTCCATTCTTGCGCCATCTTCAAATTCGTCATTTTCGATTCCTTTCTTTATTCTGATTGTAACTTTTTTGTAAAGAATAGGGAAGTAGGCTAGACAACTCAATGCTTCCTTCTCTTGATGTATTATTTCATCTAGTTGTGCAATGACTTCATTTATTGTTTTTGCTTCCATTTATATTGATTTAGGTTGAAGTATTAAAAATAGAAGAAAAATATGATTTGAAAAACATTTTTTTACCTATCGGATATAATGTTACCTTAGCCGTTCAAATCTTACTACTATGTTAAAGAATAAGAACGACATTAAATCAATTATATACTTAGTGTGTACATTGACTGTATTTGTTTTATTATGGATTTTTGGTAGCCAATTACCACTTTGGGCTTTTGTGCCTGCATACATAGTGTTGCTGTTTTTCTCTATGTCTGTTGCTGTTATGGCACACAATCACAATCATTTGTCAATGTGGAAAAACAAATACATGAATATATTGACAGACAATATTATGACCATTTTCTATGGTTTTCCAGTTTTTGCTTGGATCCCTACGCACAATTCTAATCACCATAAATACGTGAATAAAGAACCTGATTATACAAAAACGTATCGATATACGGAGCGAAACAATTTGTTTACACTATTGACATACCCATCTATTAGCGGTATTTTTCAGCAATCAGTAGTGGGTACTTTTTGGAAGAATACATTTTCTAAAAATAAAGAAAAGTTCTTTTGGTATACATTGCAGTTTGTGGTTTTGATATCATGGATAGTTGCTGCATTTTATTTAGGAGGCTGGCAGAAAGCGTTGCAGTATGTTGTAATACCTCAGCAGTTTAGCTTATTCAGTGTTTTACTTTTTAATTATGTGCAGCATGTACATGCGGATGAAGAGACTAAATACAATAGTTCTAGAAATTTTATGGGTATTTTAAATTCGATGTTGTTCAATAATGGAATGCACACCGTTCATCATTTATATCCTAGTCTTCACTGGAGTGAATTGCCAGAAGAGCATGAAAAAATAAAGCATTTAATAGATGATTCCCTAATTGAAGAAAATGGATTTTGGGCATATATTATCCGTAGTTATGTTGTCGGATTGTTTATCCCAAAATATCGTACAAGTTCAATGCGTGTTGCTCGTATGAAATCAGGAAAGTCTGTAGGGGAGTAGAGTTTTGCTAAAAACCGATGAACCCTTCATGAAAGCAACCATATCTTGTCATTGGATAATAGTCTGCTATTATTGAAGTCACATACTCTTCTTTCGAAAAAATTAATTTTGAGTAGTAAGCGTCTGCGCCATTTCCACCATATATATACATATATATGAAATCTCCACTTATATAGCTTTCAATAGCTCTACTAAAGAAATAAGACTTACAAAATTGAGTATCGTAATATATGGAATATGTTTCTCTTGGGATTTTAAGATTTTTTCCATTAACTGAAATCTTAATTTCTGTAAGGTTGTATTTTGGTGGTAAATAAGTCGCCCCATATTGAGGAAATCCATCTACCAGTTGAGTATAGTTGAGAGTGTCTTTTGTTATCGTATGCTCTTCAATTATAAAGGTGTCTTGCTTGACATTTATAGAAATAGTATCATTATTGTAAATAGTCTCAAAGGTACTCTGTGATTCATTACACATTATTTTTGGAATAGCAAATAATGAGTCTCGATTGCTAAAGAACTTTACATATTCTGGCTTTTCGAGAGCGTTTTCTTCAATATAATCAAGAAAATCTTGTTCTGGATAAACAGAAGCATCTTCAATGATTTCAGATAATTCTTCAGTCTCTGTACTTGAAGAATTACAAGAATTCAAAATAGTAATAATAGAAAATAGAAAGAGTAAGTATTTCATGAAAAAATAAATTTTATACTAACAACTAAATATACTCAGCATCTTTATCGACTGGAAATTTCATTAAAAATTCAAGTCCTTTTTCTAACGGAAAGTCCTCAAATATGATTTTGTGTAGAATTTTTGCCATAGGGGCTTTAAATCCATATTGTTCTAGTGCTTTTACGATTTGTAAAGTCTTTACACCTTCGGCTACTTCGCCTATTTCTTTGATGATAGTATCGAGATTCTTTCCTTGACTCAGTCCTAATCCAACACGATAATTGCGGCTTTTAGGGCTATTGCATGTTGCGATAAGATCTCCGACACCAGCTAGTCCCAAAAATGCTTTTTCTGATGCGCCTAGCGACTTAGCGATAAAAATCAACTCTGCCATGCCTCTTGTGATAAGCAATGCACGCGAATTTTCCCCAAATCCCATTCCACTCAGCATTCCAGAGAGAATCGCAATATAGTTTTTTAATACTCCTGCAAGTTCTACTCCTGTCAGTTCTTTAGAACCGTAGATACGGAATCTTGAACTACGCAATGCTAATTGCCCTTCTGCTATTACTTCATCAAAATGACTTGCAATAACCGTAGCAGCAGGTTGCATATCAGCCAATTCTGATGCAAGATTTGGGCCAGCGAGACAGCCTATTTTTACTACGCCAGTTTTCATAGCAATAAGCTCACTCATGGTATGTACCTCATCTTTTTTGAGTTGGAGTCCAGCTTTTAGTTTTTTATTGACGTGTAGTCCTTTAGTACCATGTATCAATGTATGATAAGGCTTGAGATGTGGAGCTAGATTGTCTAACATCGCTCCAAAGTTTTCTGATGGAACAATCGGAAATATTAAATAACAATTGCTCGCCAGTTCGGCTAAATCATTGGTCAGTGTAATATTTCCATGTAATTTTTGCCCTCTATTTTCACGTGTTTCATTGATGACTTTTATCAAGTCAAGATTGCGTGAGTAGAGTAGTACACTACCATTTTCTGCCAAAAGATTGGCGATAGCGGTGCCAAAACTTCCTGCACCTATGACACCATATGTTTTATTGGAAGAGTTTGTCGAGTCCATAGCCTTCTAGTCTATTGTGATAAAAATATAGCAATTTTAAATCTTGCGTGAGTACAGTATTATTGTCTTTTTTGATAAGAGGCATTTGTGCATGATAAACGCCTAGATTTTTCAATCCATGCTTGATTAATGCATCTGTTTCGCCTTTTATTTGATGAGAAACCTGTAGTTTTTCTTCAGCAAAAAGCTCAATCACACGATTTTTTACTTTTTCGACCTCCATACGTAGTGTATCGTAGTCAATTTCTATTTCATCTACGGGAATTCTCAAAAATTCAAATAAATCAAGATTAGGATAATCTCTTTTTATCAATTGAAAAGCGGTAAATGCTAATAAATGGCTAGTCAAAACAGTATTGTGCGAATGGAATTTTTTCACGATTTCTTCGCCTAGCATTTTAGTATAAACAAAATCTCGCTGCTTATCTTCTGACATCACTCCATCTCGGAGAAAATAATCCTTGATATTTACTTCTTGACCTATCTTATTGATACTTTTCCCTTCTTCATTGACTTCATTGCCTAAAACATCTAATGGAGTCGCAAATGAAATCGTCATCCCAGCTGTTGCAGTCAAAAATTTATAGACCAACTTTATAAGTTTATAAGAAGTCGAAAAATCTTCACGTTCTGCGATAAATTGTTCCTTACCTTCTATTGCTAAGTGTTGTTTTATCAGTGATTCTGCTTCCATCACAAAGTGATAATTGATAACAGCGGGCACGATAAATATTTTTTTAGCCGTTTCTTCCTGAAAATTGGTTAGATTTTGACGTTGCGCTTCTACTGCGGTACTTAATAATCCGAGCTTTAATCTTTTTTCTATTTTCCCTGATCGTGAACGTGTGCCACCAGGAAAAAATAACGAATGAACTCCTCTTTGCAAGGCTACAGTTGAATAGTTTTTAAGCAATTCGAGATAAGGCGTATTTTTCTTTCTTCTATCTAACTTATAAGCTCCTAGATTGCCCATCCAGTTAGAGAGCAATTTGAGTGTAAAAAGATTAAGTCCTGCGCCATAAGTCATTGCAGGTAATCCAATAACATCTATAACAAAGCCAATAGTAGGAGAGTCCAAGTTGCTAAAATGTGTAGGGACGACTACCACTGTTCCTTGTTTCGCTAGATTTCTAATATGCTCAATAGGACCAGTTATTTTGAGTTTGTCATAGATTGTTTTTCTATTTTTAGACAAAAATTTCCAACTTTCTCCTGGGGAAGCATTCATCAATCGAGCAAATACCCAAGGCAATATTTTACGAATCTTACGATACTTTGCAGGTTCAAAATTGGCAACTATTTCATGTGCATAATGATCGAGTATTTTCTTTAAAATCTTTTTATCCTTCTTGTAGCGAATATCTTCATCTTCTTCTTTTGATGAAAGCAATATTTTACGCTTGATTTCACTCCAAAAAGTTTTTTCTTCAGGACTGTCGGCTTTCCATGGTGTTTTTGTTAGCCTGTTTTTCTCTTGAAAAAGAACCGATTTTAGTTCATCATGCAATGCCGTAGGCGATTCAAATTTGGCTAAAATTTCCTCTTGTGTACGCTGAATAATCTCTTTTAAAAAAGCCTCTTTATCCTGACTTACCTTGTATATAGGCCAGTCTTTCACATCTGGAACGACATGGTCTAGTTGTTGAGTTATTTTTAAAGGTGTTGACATATGGTCTTTTGGTCTTCAAGTTCAAATATAGGCATAGAACCCGAATTATTTTCTAAAAGCTAAAATGCGTGTCTGCCATATATACCGAGCAAAGTACAACAAAAAAAAGTAAATAACGCAATGGCGAACTTGAGCGATATTCTTGCTTTAGAATAATTATAACACAGGCAATCATCCATGCAATAATGGGAAAAATAATATCCATAATATCAAATCTTCCATTCGATATATTTGCCATTTGCAACAATTCTAATGCAATAAGATAAAGAATAGGGATGTGAATAAGTGGAAATTGAAACTTACCAATAGCTATTTTTAATCCATCTGCGAGTAAAGTAACGCTAAACATCCATAAAGCAGCAGGCAGTATATAAATGAAGAAATTGTGCATAGGAAAAACTGCTTGTAAAGATGATTTTGTAGTTAA
>JBMZDS010000012.1:0-13891 GCA_049614465.1 Chitinophagales bacterium | reverse complement strand
CAATTGGAAGAAGTATTCTATATTTTATGGAGTAGGGGTGAAGAAAAGGTGGGACAATTTTTCTATAGGCACTCGCTTGTATCTAGGAGGGACTTATGTGGTTGCTCCTAAGCGGACAGAGATTTTTAACGATGAGTTATTGGTAAATACAGCCAAAGGCTTTAGTTTTTCAGGCCGATTTGATATTGTTACGGTATACTATATAAAGCCATTTTTGTCAGTAAGATTATCAAGTTCTTTTATGGTAGTCTACGCTAATAATATAGAGTATAGTGGTCTTTATTTGCCAAGATTAGAATGGCAACGCTCTTATTTATTGAATTTGGGTGTAGGGTATCATTTTTTACGATAAAGTATTTAGTTTGAAAACATCATTTTTTCTACAGCTTGGTGTTTTAAAAAAGTAAAGCCTTAACATATCAATATGTTAAGGCTTTTAAAAAGTACCAAGAGGCGGAATTGAACCGCCGACCTCAGGGTTATGAATCCTGCGCTCTAACCACCTGAGCTACCTTGGCATGTGAGATGCATTACTTCTTCTCAGAATATGTTTAGCAGAATCAACTGCTCGTTTTGCGCTCGAACCTCCCGATAACTATCGGGATGAGTTATATTTGAATGTTTTACTTCTTCCCAGAAAGTATATTATTACTCATTTTGTGGTTAATCTAAAATAAGTAAAGCGTTTTTGACAGTGAGACATACTGGATTCGAACCAGTGACCTCTACCCTGTCAAGGTAGCGCTCTAAACCAACTGAGCTAATGTCTCTTTGAATTTCTTTAAAGAACTATTTTCAAAAAGGACTGCAAATGTATATCTTTTTGCTAAAAGATTAAAGATTTATTTCGCTAAAAATTGTAGTTGTTCCACCAAGCCTTGTATCAATATAAGATTGGGTGGTTTTTATTGCTGATTCTCTATGTCTTTTATCATTGAAATGTTGAATTGAATCAAACAGCGAATTGCTATCTTTTACTGTGTGTGCAGCTTTTAGTTTTATCAAGTCTATCGCTTCTTTCGATTTATGATAATTGGCGCCAAAAATAAGTGGAACGCCATATACTGCAGCTTCAAGTACATTGTGTACGCTGACTCCAAAGGCACCACCTATGTAGGCAATGTCTGCATATTGATATAGCGAAGTGAGCATTCCATAATTGTCAATGATTAAAACCTGTTCATTCGTGTGTTTTTCAATTTCGCTATAAAAAATAGCTTTGGAAAAATTAGTTTTTAATTCTTTCAGCCTTTGTGTATTGATATCATGTGGTGCGATGATGATTTTGTAATGTGATAGTTTGCTCAATAATTCTTTGAATAGTATTTCATCTTTGAGCCATGAACTACCCACTACAATGCATGGTTTTTCATTTATGAAATTTTCAATTGCTGGAAATTTATTTGCATTTATAGCATTAGACTTTACTTGGTCAAATCTAGTGTCAAAAGCAATGGTCGTATTTTTTATGCTTATTGATGAAAGTAACTGGGCTGACTTGTCATCTTGAACAAATATATGCGAAAATTTCTCAAGCATTTTTCGAAACAAATGCCCATAAAATTTAAAGAAAATCTGTTCTTTTCTAAAAATACTAGAAACTAAATAGGCAGGTATTTCTTGCTTGTTTAGTTCGTTTAAGTAGTGCCACCAAAATTCATATTTCACAAAAAACACTAGGTTGGGATTGATTTTTTTTATCCATTCTTTAGCATTTTTTTTAGTGTCTATAGGTAGATAATATACAACATCTGCAAGAGCAGTATTTTTCTTCACTTCATAGCCAGACGGAGAAAAAAAAGTAAGGACTATTTTATAGTTGCTGTCTTTTTTTTTCAAGAGATTGATAAGAGGAACTGCTTGTTCAAATTCGCCAAGAGAAGCACAATGAAACCAAGCTACTTTACCAGTAGTTTGTTCAATTTTCTTTTTTCTTCCATTGATAAAGTGTTTTGCTTTTTCATTAAAAAATGAAGCTATCCATATAAATGCATAGTAAAGTCTAATCCCTAAATTATATATGACTTTAGAGAAAAATAGCATTAATAATAGTAGTATTCAGAGCCAGTAGATTTGCCTGTAAAAACGGGAATCATCCATCCTAGTTTTATCCCGATAAGAAAATCAAAGCGAGCTTCATTTAATTTCTCACCTTCATAAAAATCCCAGTTGCGTGCATTTTTTGTAAAACCTTCTACGAGTTCTAGCCCAAGATATAAATTGACGTATTTTCCTCTTTCAAGTTTCATGATACCTATAAACTGAGACATGGTAAACCCATGAGAAAGTCTATCATATCCGGTTTGGTATTCTTTGCTCAATTGAGGAGTTTTTGCTTCTTCCACATCTATCAATATCTTGTGCATCATGTATCCCGCACCAAACTTTATGAGCAATCCACCATTGGGCTGTGATGGTTTGAAAGGGAAAGATTTCCCTGCCATTAGTCTTACCATCGTTCCTCTTTCAGAGAGATTGAGTTCTTCTGCTCCACCGTCACTATTGATGAGCGCATTGTTCGCAGTAAGTAGATTTGAAAAATGGTTGCTTTCTTTTACCTTATTTCCGAATAGAAAATTCCCTTCTAGTCCAATTTGCCAGTTTTTGCCAAATTTGTAGTCAATTGCCATTCCAAAATTAGAATTTATACCAAATCTGCTTGCCATAGTTCCTACAGGTATTTGTAGTGTATATGTAGGAGTGATAAGGATTGCTTTGTCGTATTCTGTAGTTGATTTTTCTTTATTCTCTTGCGAAAAAAGTAATGTACAAATGCACAGCGAAAAACAGAGTGTTAAAAATCTTTTCATATTCCAAAGGTAAGACAAATTTAAGGTCATAAATCAATTTTATCCCTGTAAATAGTACTACATTTGTCAATCTTAAGTAAAATTAACGCAGATGAAGAAAATCGAGATGGTAGATTTGAAATCTCAATATGCCAAAATAAAAGATGAAGTAGATGCTAAAGTAATTGAAGTCATCGAATCATCAGCTTTTATCAAAGGACCAGAAGTCAAAGCATTTGAAAAAGAATTAGCAACATATCTTGATGTAAAGCATACAATTGGTTGTGCCAATGGTACAGATGCTTTACAATTAGCAATGATGGCGCTTGATTTGCAGCCTGGTGATGAAGTGATAACAAGTAATTTCACTTATGTCGCAACAGCTGAAGCCATTGCTTTATTAAAATTGACACCTGTTTTAGTCGATAATTTTTCAGATGACTTTGGTATTAATCCTGAAGAAATAGAGAAAGCAATCTCGCCAAGGACGAAAGCTATTGTTCCTGTTCATTTATTCGGGCAATGTGCAGACATGGAAGCTATTATGGGAATAGCTAAAAAGCACAATCTTTATGTTATAGAAGATAATGCGCAGGCGATAGGAGCGGATTATACTTTTTCTGATGGCAGAAAAATGAAAGCAGGTACAATCGGAGATATAGGCACGACCTCTTTTTTTCCTTCAAAAAACCTAGGTTGTATGGGCGATGGGGGAGCGATATTTACTAATAATGATGAACTAGCAGAAAAACTTAAAATGGTCGCTAATCATGGGCAAGTGAAAACTTATTATCATGATTTTGTAGGCATTAATTCTCGTTTGGATAGTATTCAAGCGGCTATTTTGCGTATAAAATTGCGATACCTTGATAGTTATTGTGATGCTCGAAGAAAAGCTGCTGATTATTATGATAAAGGTTTTGCAGATGTAAATGGATTAGAATCGCCAGCAAGAGTCGATAATTCTACTCATGTATTTCATCAGTATGTATTGAAATTGGATGAAAAATATGATAGAGACGGTATGCTTGATTTTTTGAGAGCGAATGATATTCCTTGCAATGTGTATTATCCAGTGCCCTTAAATATGCAAAAAGCATATGCAATGGATGTCAATGAAAGAGGATTTCCAGTGACTGAGTTGTTATGTAAAACGGTGTTTGCGCTACCTATTCATACCGAATTTGAGCAAGAGCAACAAGATTACATTATCGAAAAAGTAAAAGAATATTTAGCGAAAAGCTAAAATTAAAATATAGAAAAATGAAAATAGCTGTAGTAGGAACAGGATATGTAGGATTGGTGACAGGAACTTGCTTTGCTGAAACAGGAAATGATGTTATATGTGTAGATATCAATCCTAAAATTGTAGAAAAATTGCGCAGAAAAGAATGCACAATTTATGAGCCAGGATTAGAAGTGTTGTTACAAAGAAATGTCGATCAAGGAAGATTGAAGTTTACGACTATACTCAGTGAAGCGGTCAAAGATGCAGAAGTGATATTTTTGGCATTGCCGACACCTCCGGGTGGAGATGGTGAAGCTGATTTGAGTTATATACTTGGTGTAGCTGACGATTTAGGCGGTATGATGCAAGACTACAAAGTGATAGTTGATAAAAGTACAGTGCCAGTAGGGACAGCTGATAAGGTAAGAGAAAGAATTGCTAAAAACGCAAGTATTGATTTTGATGTAGTGTCAAATCCTGAATTTTTGCGTGAAGGAGTTGCTGTTAATGATTTTTTAAAGCCTGAAAGAGTGGTGATAGGAACATCTTCTGATAAAGCGCAAAAAGTAATGGAGCGTTTATATAAACCATTTGTACGTCAAGGCAATCCTATTATTTTTATGGATGAACCATCAGCAGAATTAACAAAATATGCGGCTAATTCATTCTTGGCAACAAAAATTTCATTTATGAATGAGATCGCCAATCTTTGTGAAATAGTAGGGGCGGATGTTGATATGGTAAGAAAAGGAATTGGTACAGATACACGTATTGGAAAACGATTTTTATTTGCTGGAGTAGGTTACGGTGGCAGCTGTTTTCCTAAAGATGTAAAAGCGTTGGCAAAAACCTCAAAAGACAATGACTACGATTTCAAAATTTTGAATGCAGTCATGAGTGTCAATCAATTGCAGCGTGAGCGTTTTTTCAATAAAGTAAATGATTATTTTAAAGGTGATCTGAGTGGAAAAAAAGTAGCGATTTGGGGACTTTCTTTTAAACCTAATACAGATGACATACGTGAGGCGCCAGCTTTATATTTGATAGATAAACTATTAGATGCAGGAGCAAATGTTAGTGCTTTTGACCCTGAAGCAATGGATAATGTGCGTAATGAAATGGGTGATAAAGTAACTTTTACGAAAGAAATGTATGAAGCAACTGAAGAAGCAGATGTTTTATTGATTGTGACAGAATGGTCAGTTTTTCGTACGCCTGATTTTGATAAATTGAAGCAAAATCTCAAAACTCCATTGATATTTGATGGTAGAAATCTGTACGAAATTGAAAATATGCAAGAGATAGGATTTTCTTACTTTAGTATAGGAAGACAAGTAGTAAGCTGATTATAGTGAAAAAAAGAGTACTGATAACAGGCGCAGCGGGCTTTTTAGGTTCGCATCTTTGTGATAGATTTATTGCAGAGGGCTTTAGCGTATCAGCTATGGATAACCTGATTACAGGTAAACTCAAAAATATTGAGCATCTGTTCGGTAATCCTGATTTTGAATTTTTAAATTGTGATGTCTCCAAGTTTATTCATATTGTAGGAGATTTAGATTACATTTTGCATTTCGCATCGCCTGCGAGTCCAATAGATTATTTGAAAATTCCTATTCAAACATTAAAAGTAAGTTCGTTAGGAACGCATAATTGTCTAGGTCTTGCTAAAGCAAAAAAGGCACGAATTTTGGTCGCATCTACATCAGAAATATATGGCGATCCTTTAGTCAATCCGCAAAGTGAGGATTATTGGGGAAATGTAAACCCAATAGGGCCAAGAGGAGTTTATGATGAAGCAAAGCGATTTCAAGAAGCAATAACAATGGCATATAATCGCTTTCATGGAGTCGAGACTAGAATTGCTCGTATTTTCAATACCTATGGTTCACGGATGAGACTAAATGATGGAAGAGTTTTGCCTGCTTTTATAGGGCAGGCATTGAGAGGAGAAGATTTAACGGTTTTTGGAGATGGAAAGCAGACTCGTTCTTTTTGCTATGTTGATGATATGGTAGAAGGAATTTATCGTTTGTTATTGAGCGACTATGATTTGCCTGTCAATCTAGGGAATCCAGATGAAACCACAATAGGCGAGTTTGCAGAAGAAATAATTGCATTGACAGGTACTAGTCAAAGAATAATACATGAAGAATTGCCTGAAAATGATCCAAAGCAAAGAAGACCTGAAATTAGTAGAGCAAAAGTGATATTGGATTGGGAGCCAGTGATTTCTAGACAAGCAGGATTGAAATTGACTTATGAATATTTTAAGTCATTATCCAATGAGGAGTTAGAAGCTAAAGAACATAATGATTTTGAAAAGTATATAATCAGATAAAATGAGTTATTTTGCACACGAAACAGCAGTAATAGATGAAGGCTGTGATATAGGAGAAGGGACAAAAATTTGGCATTTCACGCATATTATGCCGAATTGTAAAATAGGGAAAAGCTGTAATTTTGGACAAAATGTGGTGGTCTCGCCAGATGTTGTATTGGGAGATAATGTGAAAGTGCAGAATAATGTGTCGATATATACAGGAGTGATATGTGAAAATGATGTCTTTTTAGGACCATCGATGGTTTTTACCAATGTTATGAATCCTAGATCGGCAGTTAATAGAAAAAATGAATACCTTAAAACTGTGGTAAAAGAAGGTGCATCGATAGGTGCCAATGCAACGATAGTTTGTGGGAATGATATAGGTAAGTTTGCTTTTATAGGAGCCGGAGCTGTAGTGACAAAAGAAGTGCCAGATTATGCTCTTTTAGTAGGGAATCCTGCTAAGCAATTGGGGTGGATGAGCGAGTATGGGCATCGCTTGAAATTTGATGATAATAATATCGCTACTTGTGAAGAAAGTGGTGAAAAATATAAGTTAGAAAACGAAATAGTAAGTAAAATACAATAGAGATGTATCAAGAATTATTAAATAAAGAGAAGAAATTAGCTGTAGTAGGATTAGGATATGTAGGATTGCCAATTGCATTAGAATTTGCGAAACATATCTCTGTCATAGGATTTGATATCAATCAAGAACGTGTGGAAATGATGCGTAATGGAGTTGATCCAAGTCAAGAATTAGAGAAAGAAGCTTTTGAAGGAACAGATATTCATTTTACTGCTGACCCGAGCGAATTAGCAGAGGCGACATTTTATATTGTAGCAGTACCTACGCCAGTAGATAAGCATAAAGTGCCAGATTTGACACCTGTCTTAAAGGCATCAGAAACACTCGGTAAAGTTTTGAAAAAAGGGGATTATGTAGTGTACGAATCTACAGTTTACCCAGGTTGTACAGAAGATGATTGTATTCCAGTATTGGAAAAGCATTCTGGCTTGAAATTTAAAGATGACTTTAAGGTAGGTTACTCACCAGAGCGTATCAATCCGGGAGACAAAGAACATACAATTACTAAGATTACAAAAGTAGTTTCAGGTTGTTGTGATGAATCTTTGGATTTGGTAGCAAAAGTATATGAGATTGTAGTAGAAGCAGGTGTGCATAGAGCTACTACTATCAAAGTAGCGGAAGCAGCAAAAATCATTGAGAATACACAGCGTGATTTGAATATCGCCTTGATGAATGAATTGTCAAAGATATTTGATAAAATGGACATTAATACATTTGATGTACTCGAAGCAGCAGGTACGAAATGGAATTTCTTAAAGTTTTTCCCTGGGCTTGTTGGTGGTCACTGTATTGGTGTAGATCCATATTATTTGACGTACAAAGCGATAGGAATGGGCTATAAGCCGGAAGTAATCCTTGCAGGAAGACGTATCAATGATAGTATGGGGGCTTATGTTGCGAAAAAACTCGTACAAGATTTAATTAAAGCAGGTAAGCAAGTTGCAAATACTAAAGTGTTAGTAATGGGTTCTACTTTTAAAGAGGATGTAGCAGATATCCGTAATTCTAAGGTTGTAGATGTTATTGCGGAATTGAAATCATATTCTGTTAATGTAGAAGTAACGGATGCTTATGCTGAAAAGCATGAAATGAAAGAAGAATATGACATCGATTTGGTAGATGATTTAGCGTCAGATTATGATGCTGTTATTGTAGCCGTCAATCATGATAAATATGTAGGATTAGGTGAAAGTTATTTTCAGTCTATCACAAATGACAATGCAATTTTAGTTGATATAAAGGGTATTTATCGCAATAAAATTCAAGATTTGACGTACTGGTCATTGTAAAAAATAAAATTATGAGTAAAAAGATTTTAATCACAGGAGGAGCAGGATTTATAGGTTCGCACGTTGTTAGATTGTTTGTAGAGAAATATTCTGATTATCAGATTTTCAATTTAGATAAGTTGACGTATGCAGGCAATCTCGAAAATCTAAAGGATATAGATCAAGCACCAAACTATACTTTTATCAAAGGTGATATAGTCGATAGAGAGTTTATCAAAGATTTGTTTGAAGAACATCAATTTGATGCAGTGATACATCTTGCAGCTGAAAGTCATGTAGATAGATCTATCACAAACCCTATGGAATTTGTAGAGACAAATGTAATGGGTACGGTTAATTTGTTGCATGCTGCTAATAATACATGGACAGATTTTACAGATAAATTGTTCTATCATGTTTCCACAGATGAAGTCTATGGTTCTTTAGGAGATACAGGTTTGTTTCTAGAGACAACTCCTTACGATCCGAGATCTCCGTATTCATCTTCAAAAGCAAGTTCTGATCATTTTGTGCGTGCATGGGGAAATACATACGGAATGCCGTTTGTGATTTCTAATTGCTCGAATAACTATGGAGCAAATCAATTTCCTGAAAAATTATTGCCACTTTTTATCAATAATATAAAGCACAATAAATCGCTTCCAGTATATGGAGATGGAAAATACACAAGAGATTGGCTTTGGGTAAATGATCATGCGAGAGCGATTGATGTAATTTTTCATAATGGAAAAAATGAAGAAACCTACAATATAGGTGGAGTCAATGAGTGGAAAAATATCGACTTGATAAAATTGCTTTGTACACAAATGGATGAAAAATTAGGAAGAGAAAAAGGAGCTTCAGAACAATTAATCACATATATCAAAGACAGACCAGGACACGATAGAAGATATGCTATAGATGCTTCTAAGTTGAAAAATGAACTAGATTGGGAACCATCAGTGACTTTTGAGCAAGGATTAGCCAAAACAATAGATTGGTATCTTGATAATGAGGAGTGGTTAGATAATGTGACTTCAGGAAATTATCAGAAATATTACGAAAAGCAGTATAGTTAGATGTTCGTTGTTGGATATTAGATGTTTGTTATGAACGCAAGATTTTTTACACCATTATTATTTAGTTTTCTTTTGTTTTTCGCTTGTGCAGAAAATAATGCTAGTAAAGATATAGAAGAATCCCAAGTGGAAGAAGAAAGTGTTGTTGCTGAACAGTATTTTCATGTCGATAATTTGGATGATTATTCTGATGAGTTTATAGAGGAAATGCGTGAAATATCTTTGCCTTCTCTTGAGTTGAAAGGAGATATGATGATTGTAGAGAACGACACGCAATATTTCCCACAGCATCCTACAATCGGAGAATACCAAGTTTACACCGCATTACAAGATACATTGGCTATTGCTTTATCTATTGAGCGATTGAATTATACGACAATTGAGTATAAATTGGAAATGGTGAAATTTGGAGAAGCTAGTTATGAGGAGGAAGGGCTTGCAGAATTGTCTCCAAATTATTTTTTTATAGTTGAAGATAGTAAGTTTAAATATAAAGAAGATAAGTATTTTTATGTTATAAATGATACCTGTAATACATTTATACAATTCAAGAATATAAATGACTCTACATTTGTTGACTCAGAACTTAATTTTTTAATTAATTGCAGTAAAAATGGAGTTAATAGTCCAATAAATGAATCAAATTTCCCAGCATTAATCAGAAAAAATTAAAAGAAAGTACTAGATACTAATATCTAACTACTAAAATCTAAAAAAGAATGTACCAAACAAAATATCATGACAAAGACATCTCAAAATCAACTTTTCTGGTAACAGGAGGAGCAGGATTTATAGGCTCACATATAGTTGAGTATTTGATGAAAAATGGCGCAGGCCATGTTCGTGTATTGGACAATTTATTGACAGGGCGCTATCAAAATATAGCAATGTGGGAAGATGAAACTAATTTTGAGTTTATAGAAGGAGATATTCGTGATACAGCTACATGTCTTCGTGCTTGCGAAGGAGTTGATTATGTGACACATCAAGCCGCTTTAGGTTCTGTGCCGAGAAGTATCAAAGATCCTGTACGTACCAATCTGATAAATGTAGAAGGATACTTAAATGTATTATTAGCAGCTAGAGATTGTAAAGTAAAGCGTGTAGCTTATGCATCATCATCATCTGTTTATGGAGATGAATTGGCTTTGCCAAAATTTGAGGATAAGATAGGAAATCCACTTTCTCCGTACGCAGTTTCAAAATTAACCAATGAGTTGTATGCACGTGTTTTTGCGGAGACATATGCTTTGAGTGTGATTGGTTTGCGTTATTTCAATGTTTTTGGTCCTAGGCAAGATCCCAATGGTCCATATGCAGCCGTGATCCCTATTTTTATAGACAAATTGGATAGGGGGGTAGATGTATTTATTGATGGAGATGGTGAGCAGACAAGAGATTTTACTTTTGTAGAAAATGCAGTGCAAGCCAATGTAAGAGCCATGCTCACAGAGAATGAAGCTGCCGCAGGACAAGTTTATAATATCGCTTATGGCGAAAATTATACCGTCAATTATTTATTCGATTCGATAAAAGAAGGAATAGGAACGGAACAAAATGCTATACATAGAGAAAGTAGAGCAGGTGATGTTCGAAATTCATTAGCAGATATTTCTAAAGCAAAAAATCTACTGGGTTACAACCCAAAATTCAGTTTTAAAGACGGTTTGCCAATCACGATAAAATCGTACCTTAAAAAGTAGAAGATGTCTTTTTTTAAATCCTTATTTGGCAAAAAAAATTCAATACAGGATTTGGCTGTATTGGGCGTAGATATGCATTCTCATCTTATACCAAGTATAGATGATGGCGTAAAGACCGTAGATGAAGCTATCAAAATCATTAAGCGATTTTCACAATTGGGATACAAGAAAATCATCACTACACCACATATTATGGCAGGCGGCTATGACAATACACCCGAAATTATTTTGAAAGGGAGAGATGAAGTACGTGAGGCTATTGAAAATGAAGAAATAGATATCAAATTTGAAGCAGCGGCAGAGTATTATCTCGATGAGCGATTTTTGAAGTATATAGAAGAAAAGTCATTGTTAACTTTTGGGGACAATCAGGTACTTTTTGAATTGTCATTTCTCAATAAGCCCAATAATCTTGACCAAGCTATTTTTGATATGCAGACACAAGGTTATCAACCTATTTTGGCACATCCAGAGCGTTATCCTTTTTTTTATGAGAAGGACCTATCTACGTACAAAGATATTCGAGCAAAAGGAGTTGCTTTGCAAATCAATCTTTTTTCGTTAGTAGGAGGCTATGGGAAAGGGGCACAAAAGATAGCTGAAAAAATGATAGATGAAGATATGATAGATTATGTAGGTTCAGATATTCATCGTCCGCAGCAGTTTGTCTTTTTAGAGAAATGTCTAAAGAATGAGTATGTAGAAAAATTGCTAAATTCGGAACGGATTAAAAACAAATACTTATAGTTTATGAAAAAGTACTTAATCATTATACTACTATTTGCGGCAGGAATAAGTTGTAATACTACTTCCATAGATGTAATTGAAGAAGAAACAAAGGAAGAAGAAGTATATAACCTTGAAGAATTGGAAGCAATATATCAAAATGCAAAATCTGCTTATGGTATGGATAATTATCAAGAAGCATTTTCATTTTATCAAGATGCGAGCGATTATGCTGACAAACTTGCTGAGCAAGGTGTTTATTCCAATTTAAAGCATTTATCATTATTCGAAATGGGTACTATTAATGCTTATCACAATAATTATTATGAAGGCGCAATTGAATATTATAAAAAATCTATTGAAATAGATGAAGAGAAATTTGGTGAGTGTACATGGCTGATACCTGCTTTTAATAATATTGGGCACTGTTATTATCAAGTATCTGATTTTGAAAATTCTATTTTTTTTTATGAAAAACTACTCGCTTTGCAAAGTGATAATGAGTCCGCATTAGTTAACCTATGCTATTGTAATGGCAATTTGGGGAAATGGGAATTGGCTATGTCTTATTGTGAAGAAGCATCTAATCAAGGTAGCGATGCGGCCATAAAGTGGCTAGAAAAACATCAATAATGGAAAGTTTGTACAACAATCATACAGTTTACGACTTCAATCTAGCAGAAGAAATACAATTTGCTGAAGGTTTGCAAAGTGGTAAACTCTGGATATGCTACTCATTACCAGATGCAGAGAAAATAAGAGGAGAGGAGCGAAATTTATTAATCAATATATTGAAAGCTGCAGGATACACCGGACAAAATGCCTATCTTGTTAATATCAATAAACCTGTAAGTTTATTGCAGTTGAAAGCAAAAAATGAATTTGATAAAATCATTTTCTTCGGTATTCACCCAAAATGGTTAGGCTTGAATATTTTGCCTAAAAAGTATAAAATCTGCAATATTCTGGAAGTAGATTGTTTATTTGCTGACGAATTGGAGCAAATGAAAACTAACCAGAAGCTTAAAACTGCACTTTGGAAACAAATGCAAGTTATGTTTGGCTTGAAGTGATTTTATTTTGCAATATAATATCTTAATTTAAGTTAGATAAACATGAAATATTTTATAGCCACTATTTTTTGTTTTACCATCCAAATGGGTATTTCCCAAAATTTACGAATGATTGAGTTTGATCTTATTAATAATACAATAGATACTCTCCCAATGGTAGATATAGATACTACTATTGAAAATGCTCATACAGCATATAGTATGGGTAGCTATAACCAGAATTTTGCTTTTCTTGATGAAGCCTTTCCTACACAGAATATATACCCTAATACGCAGTATACCTATAAAAGACGGGCTTCATTAGATTATGATATAGAAGAATATCCTATCCGTACGGCTTTGCAATTATGTTTTGTAGACAATGATACCCTCATAAAATCGTGTAGTGCTACCATGATTAGTAGCAAGCACGCGCTTACAGCAGGACACTGTGTCGCAAATCTTCAGCAAAATATCGTTTTTGACTCTTTGTATGTTCGTCCTATTTTTGACAATGGGATAGAAAATACTACTTTTCTAGGGAGTGATGTCAGCAAGATTTATGTCTTTGAGGATATGAGTATGGCTAACGATATTGCTATTTTGGAATTAAACGATAATATTGGAGAAAAAACAGGTTGGCAAAGCATAGGATTTGAACAAGATGATAGCCTATTATTGGATGGCATATTTTATAAGGTTTCATATCCAGGTACAACTATTTTGCAGTGGGATTCAAATGAATACAATGGAGATACCTTGTATTATGGGTATGGAAAAGCAACATGGAGTACAGATAATAACATGGGAGTGTTGGGAGTTTCTGGAATACCTGGAGAGAGTGGGAGTGCTATCTCAAAAGTACAGAATGGAAACTTTTACATTATTTATGGCGTTTTATCATACGCAAATGGTTTAAGTCATACCAAATTGAATAGAAATAGATATTATACGATCAAAAGTATAATATCTGATGATTTGATACTTAGTATTCCTTTTGATGATACACATTTTTCTATTTATCCCAATCCTAGTAATGGAGAATTATGGATAGAAAACGGAAGTGAGTTAGCTTTAAAAGATGTGAAAATCTATAATGCATTAGGTCAAAATATAGTGTCATACTCT
>JBMZDS010000011.1:0-14221 GCA_049614465.1 Chitinophagales bacterium | reverse complement strand
TAATATGAGAAAATTTATATTCTTAGTAGTAGCCTGCTTCCTCTTTCAAGCAGGGGTATTTGCTCAACCAGGATGGGCTAAGAATTTGAATGGAAATCTGAACGAACTAGATTCTATGCAGATAAAGGAGTGTCTCCAATTTGAATCTATGTGCAATTTCGGAACGATAACGATAGATTCAACTACAGATTTGACGAGATTGACTCTTTTAAATTTGCTGCCTGATTTAAGTCTATATATAAACTTGAAGACATTGCCCAAAGAATTTGCAACACTCGAACTGAATAAAGTATATAGTTTGTCATTAAGTGGAAATATACTTGATGATGTATCCAATTTTCCGAAAATGGACAGTTTGGAGGATTTAATCATCTTTGGATTTCAAGGAGACACTTTGCTCATCAATAATGAAATGCCTAATCTACAAAGACTAGAATTGAAGTCTTCATACAATTTAAAAAACATAGAGAGTGTGACAAAAAACGACAATTTTGAGCAGCTTGTAGTTCAAGATTGTAATGCGCTACAATTAGTAGAGTCTTCATTTTCGGAATTAAAATATCTAGCCTTCCTTAGTACAAAACCGACTGGAAAGGATTTTAGTGACTTTGACAATTTTTCTTCATTAGAGCAAATATTGCTGAGAAATGTAGATGTTCTCGCATTACCCGACAATTTACCAAAATCGCTAAATAGAATTTATATCACAGATAGTCGTGTCGATTTGGAAGTGCTAAACAAGATTAAAGAGATGAAGACTATGGAGAAAATAGAGTTAATGAATGTCAGTTTAGTTTGGGAGAAATAAAGGTGTTTTTTTGTTAAAAATAGCGGTAGTAATAAAAAGTTAATCTTTGAAAATGAAATTCATAAAGAATATATTTAAAAGTAGCCGAGCAAATAGTTTATCAAAAGTTGATTATTGGAAAAAGTGGGAGTTTTTTGAATTACTGGAAGATTTACATATAGCTGAAAAAATATTGGCTGAATATAAAGGTGGATATTCTGGAGAATTTCTATCAGCTGAAGAATTTCATGATGATTTACTTATTGCTATAGATGATATCGAATTTGGCAATCAAATTGATTTAACTCGATTTTGGTTCTGGTTTGCCCCAACCTGTGCTTGGGATGATTTTGTTGGAGAGGAAGGGCTTGAATTAGGAAATAGAATATTTGAACGTGTAGATAAATGGAAAAAGGCTAACAATTGATAAAATCACCCTTTCTGCAAAATTCCCATCCCAAATAAAGAAAAGTCATACTTCACAGGATCATTTGTATCTAGTTTTCTTAGGTTTTCGGTTAGTTCAAGTACAGCTTTAAAATCTCGTTGCTTTCTAGACAAAAGTCCTAACTCACGTGCTACTCTATCTACATGTACATCTAGAGGTATGAGCAATTGACTAGTTTTTATATTTTCCCAGAGTCCAAAATCTACGCCTGTATCACTTGGTCGCACCATCCATCGCAGCAACATATTAATGCGTTTGCAAGCAGATTTTCGAATAGGTGTAGCGATATGTTTTCTCGTTCGTGTAGGAAAAAAATCCAAAGAACAAAAATAATCGTGAAAACCTATTAATCCATTTTCTATTGTAGAGTCATTGGCTTGCATATTCTTGGTGAAAGCAGTTTCTAGGGTGTCATTATTTTGATAATGATGTTTTAGAAAAGCAATAAAGTAAAGCAAATCTGTAGCATTGAAAGTTCTGTGTTTGAAATCCAAAAATCGCTTTAACTCTTTTTCTTGATGATTTAGGATAAAGTCATGAGGAGCATTGTCAAACAAATCCACCAATCGATGGCAGTTTTTGATGATTGTTTTGCGCTGTCCCCATGCGAGTGTAGCAGCAAAGAAAGCCATTATCTCTACATCTTGCTGTTTGCTGAAAAGATGCGGAATCTGTATAGGATCGTCTTTGATAAATGAAGTTTGATTGAAAAGCAAATACTTCTCATCAAGTAGCTGTTTAATTTTCTTCATTTCCCTCTTCTATGCCTTCGATTTCATCTTCTTCGGGAAGTATACCATCTTTAAAAGGAGAGCGTTCATTGTGTGCTTTCATTGCTTTAAGACAAATACGTCCTGCAATAGCAACTCCAATAAGAGAAACAAATGCGAGTGCTGGAAAATTTTGCTGAAACAAAAAGAAATCATAAGCACCGTGTAATAATACAGCAGCCATTAATCCTCTTAGCATATGTTGCGTTTTATTGGCTTTGTCGATATAGGCATGTCCAAAATAATACCCCATAATGATCCCGAAAATAGCATGCGCTGGCACTGCCGTGAACATACGCAAGATAGCAACACTAAGTCCTCCTTCTACAACATACATTACATTTTCAAAAGCAGCAAAACCAAGACTTATCATCACACCATAGACGATGCCATCATAAGGCTCATTAAACTCTTTCTGCTTCCAAGCATAATAGCGCAACATCAAAAATTTACTGATCTCTTCTGAAAAACCAACAATCAAAAAAGCATGAAAAGCTGTAAGTGCTAGATTCCAATTGTTTTCAGGGAAAATCTCTCCAAAAAATAACTCTAATATCAATGCTGGGACGATACTTAAACAACCCAAAAAGAAACTTATCAAAATCGGTTTAAGCGGTTCTTTCTCGTATTTATCTTTACTCCATACAAAAAAACCAATGGCGACAGCAGGAGCAACAGCGACAGCAAAGAGGAGTAAAGTCATAAAATAATGTTTGATTTGTGTAGCAAAATAACAACATTATCCTACATTTTCGCATTATCCTACATTTTTCTTGTCCTAGAGTTAACCTATATAATCCAAACTTTATTTTGAATCATATTGAATGTAAATGCAATTATTTCTATACGAAACATCAACCTTATCATAGCACAGAAATCTAAAAATCCAATATTTTAATACAATAAATGATATCACCAATAATTTTTCATGATTTCTGATGTCCATTGAGGCTCTTTTATCTCTCCTTTTGGTTGGAATTCTTGCATAACAGGTTTTATGTCTAAAATGACTGTTCCATCTATAGTATCAAGATTTTTAACTATCAATATTCTATCTTTTCTTTCCACTAATTCTACAGTTGTCAATCCTAATTTATTGGGTCGGTTTTTATTGCGTTGTGCATATGTACCAAGTTTAGGCAGTGATTGATTGTTTCTAGGATGACGACATTGTGCGATTGCTTTTTTATCATCCACTCTATCCATGTAGAAAATAATTTGAAGATGCGAAAAATCTTGTATTCCTTCAAATGCCTCTGACATGATTTCTTCAGCAAGATGAATTTCTGAGATTATCGTAGACCAGTTATCATCAATGACTTCTGTTCTACTATTTTTTACAAATGCTATGGGTTTAAGTGTGATATTCATAGTTATTTATATTCTGATTCTGTCCATTCATCATCATAGCGAAACTTATACTTATCATATATCAACAAGAGTTTTCCATCACTATTTACTTGATATATCTGTTTTCGATATTCTGGGATAGGATCCATACCTGTTTTCTGAAAATATTGTGTCGTAAAAATCAAATTATCAGAGTTTATCTCTAATGTTTCTTTGTCCCAAAAAACATTATTACAATCACCTCCTTTATCTTTGTATGAGTAAAATTTTAAAAGATAAACAGGCGATCCATCTTCAATTCTATACAATTTATTGACTGTGTCCATTGATTCCCATTCATTATTCACAATTTCTATTACAATCTCAAAATCATAGTCTTTTATGGTGAAAGACGTTGTTTGTCCAAGAACATTACTACAAAATAATGTAAAAACGATATAATAAAATAGTCTTCTCATTGCGTCAAAAAGGGGTTATACATCATAATTGCATTGTTTTCTACGAGTAATTTTTCACTTACTTCAGTTTCTGTTGTTTTTATTTGTACGATTTGGTTGTGTCGAGTATATCCTCCCCACATTTGTTGTTGTATTAAATGATTACGCTCTTCTATCGTATATTGTTCATCCAATTCATCATTACAATACAGTTCGCCATTGAGATGTGTATCATCTAGCCAAAGACAGATTTTGAAAGTATGTTTTGTTTCATTTTTGACTTGTAAGTCGATATAATTGTATGACAAAGTCGCTCCTGCTCCAAATGGCACTTTACGCTTGACATCTGGAAAAACATCATAGCCATGTCTATACCTTTCTTTTACTGTAAGTGGACTATGTGCAAAAATCCAAAACAATAAATTGCCTAACTGACAAAGTCCTCCTCCTGTATCTTTCGCCATTCTGCCGTTATTCAACACCAAACCTTCGAGATAACCTTTATTTGCACTTGGTCGCCCTACCAATCGCCATATAGAAAAAGTTTCTTGTGGCTTTATCTCTATTTCATGAAGATGTTTTATTGCTAGCGCTAAGTTGGTTCTTTTATTTTCTTGTAGATACATGTCTACGTCTTTGAGCGGACGCAAAACCAAAGAACGATGACTAAAAACTGAAAAAGGAAACTGTGCTGTTGTCTTTTTTGTTGCAAATTGTTCCTGACCAAAATACCATTGCCATTTTCTTTTGGCTACAAAATACTCTTTACCGAGCAGTTGTCTCAGACGACTTCTTTTGATAGGTTTAGCTACGTTTTGCATAGATGATTTTTTTGGCGCGAGCCTTCCCTACTATTAACACCAAAAATGCCGCTCCTATTATCTTTATGTCCAAAAAAAAGTTTTTATGCTCCTGATAGTAACAATCATAGAACCAACTCATCTTGGCATGACAAAAAGGAGATATTTGAGCTAACCCTACTATTCCTGGTAAAACTGACCATCTTTTTTTGTGAAAATCGGTATCCCAGTTTAATCTTTTGATGTCAAAATTAGTCAAAGGTCTTGGCCCTATAAATGCCATATCCCCTGTCAAAATATTCAACAATTGAGGCAACTCATCTATACCTGTCTTGCGGAGGTATTTCCCTATTGTAGTGATTTTGTCCTCTCGCATGGTTCTATACTTGTAGACTCGAAATACTTGTTTGCCTTTGCCCACTCGCTCTTGCACAAAGAAAACAGGTGCACCCGAAAAAAGCAACACCATTATACTCGCCAATAAAAGAATAGGCGAAATAAGAACAAGAATGATAAAAGCGATGATTCTTTGCATTGTGGTAAAAGTAAGAAAAGCAAATAGAGAAATACAATAAATCTATGTTCTTTTAGTTATCTACTTATCTTTACAGCCTTTTATGAAAAAATCAATTTTTGCCATAGCTTTTTTGTGTTTCGTAGTCGCTTTGACTTCTTCTTGCAATAAAGACAAGATATATACTAGCGGAACAGGTGCACTTACTTTTTCGGAAGACACATTGACATTTGATACAGTTTTTACAACACTAGGGACAAGTACACGTTTTTTTAAAGTAGAAAATACCAAAAAATCTGATGTTCATATTGACAAAATAATAATAGCAGAGGGAGATGCAAGTCCTTTTCGTCTCAATGTAGATGGTGTCACCGTAATGGGTACTGAAATAGAAAATGTAATCGTACCGGCTGATGATTATATCTACATATTTGTAGAAGCTACACTAGGAGAAAATAACCAGAGTGATCCTTTGATTATTCTAAATGAACTACAGTATCACTACAATGGTGGCATACAATCGAGCTATCTAAGAGCATGGGGACAAGATGCATACTTTCACTACGGAGAAGTCTATGAAAATGAAAATGTCATTTGGCAAAATGATAAACCGCATGTTATAGTTGGCAATGAAGAGTTTCAATCAGGGCTTGGAGTTGATAGTTTTTCTACATTGACTATCATGCCGGGATGTAGAGTATACACTGCTCTAGGAGATGGGATATTAGTAGACGGTGAGCTGATAGTGGGACAAGCAGGAAGCATGGATTCTGTTGTATTTGAAGGAGATAGACAAGAAATAGAATTTGATGATATCCCTGGGCAATGGTTTGGAATAGGGCTGCTTGGCGGAAGTACTGCCGAATTTCATAATGTGACTATCAATGAAGCGAATTATGGTATTATGGCACGTTTTATAGGGGGGAATTTCAGTTCTTTTACTGATGCAGGTCGTCCTGATATCACACTTGACAAAGTTTTGATAAAGAATACAGCTCAAAATGCTCTCATAGGCCTCAATGCAAAAATCACTGCTGAGAATTGTATTTTTCATAGTGCTGGAAATAATCTGGTATCTCTTGTCTTAGGTGGAGAATATGATTTTGACAATTGTACGCTATATAATAGTGGCGGACTAGGACTAAGTCATGATGAAGAATTGTTAGCAATATCAGATATAGCCTCTAACGGTTTTAGTGGTGGAGAAGGGAATTTAGATCAAGCAGATTTTACAAACTGCATTGTGTATGGAACACTTCAAGAAGAAATTTTGATTAATAATTCAAGCAATGGTGCTTTCGAATATCAATTTGAAAACTGTCTTGTAAAAACTTTAGCAAATACAGATACTTCGGTATACATCAATTGTGTTGTGAACGACAACCCACAGTTTGAATCGACAAGTGATAGAGATTTTCACTTGACAGAAAATTCACCTTGCATAGATGCAGGAACGAATAATGGAGTTGTAGATGATTATTCATTCAATACTCGAACAAATCAAGATATTGGAGCATTCGAATTTCAATAAAAAATAAAAGCCCAGTTTCTTTTCAGAAAATGAGCCTTTACCACAAATAACAATGATGTTTCTTAAAGCATATTAAACTTACTATCTCTTCCTACTGTCATGTCTTCAATAGTAGGATTTCCTTTAAAACTTACCATTGAGTTTCCTAATGCTAGGACACTAAGGTTGTTTTTTACATTGATACGTATAGATGATACATCTTCTGCTGATGCAGTACAATCTGCTGTTTCTAAAGAAAGCCCATCAAAATAGCTTGTTGCTGTAGTCACTACAGATAAGTCGTCTGTTGTTCCTGCAAGTATCAATTGACTTGTTCCCGAAGATTGAATATAGAGCTCTTTTGTAGCAACCTCTAGTTGTGCTTTGGCTGTTTCTATAGTCGTAATTGTTAAATTTTCTGCTGAGATAACTACGTCACTATACAAAGATGCTGCACCTGATAAATTTATAACTGAAATGTCTGTAACGGTAATCATCAATGCGATTTTATCGATGTTTTTAGTTGGCTTTGACAATGTAATAGTCAATTCTCCGTCAATGACTTCTGCTTTTACATGCTTGATGATATTTTCATCTGTAGAGATTTTTACTTCTTGAGTTTCTCCTTGTTCTATTTGCACATCAAACATACCATCAACTGATAATTTAGAGAAATAATCTACTGTAATTTCTTGTTGTGTATTAATTCCATTTCCTTTTATAGGACGACTAGCAAATGATAAACTTATGAATAAAGTAAATAGGATACTGAATATTATTTTTGAATTTTTCATGATTGTAAATTTTGATAAAATTGATAAAAGGTTTTGAGCATGCTGTTCAAAAGGTTAGACATCGCCTATCATGATTTGGTTACATTTTCTTTTCTTATTTTTACAAAATGACAGATAAAGTATTGAAAGATATCTCTACAATTGAACAATTAATAGACAAAGGAGATATTGAAAATAAAGAGGTTTCGCAAAAAGGAACATACTGGCAACTAGAGCACAGTTTAAAAGTGTTAAAAGCCATTGCTAAATTACTCATTGCATCAAAGCCTGAAGAATATAATCCTAAATTTAGCCTAGCCAAATGGGTTATATTAATCAGTGGAAAAATACCTAGAGGAAAAGGGCGTGCTCCGAAAAAAACGATAAGTCAAGAAGAAGATAATATCACTGTCGAAAAACTAAAATCTCGTGTCGATGAGTTGCGAGAATTAATGAAAACTGTAAAAACACTTCCTCATGATAGTTTTTTCCCTCATCCACTATTCAAAGATGTGAAATATAAGTGGGCAGTACGATTTATGAGTATTCACACAAGGCATCATTTGGCTATCATCGATGACATAATGAAAAAATAGCTTAAGTGGCTTTTTTATTTTAATTTTTTTCTATATTTTAGTAGCTTAAACAAAATCCTGTATGAAAAAACTACTTATTCTATGTATTACTTTTATCTCTGTTTATTCTACAACGATAGCGCAAAAAGATAAAAAAGAGTATATCAATGAAAAGTCAAAACACGAAATAGGTGTTAATGCCACTTTTTTTGTAAAGCAATTTTTTAATTTTTCCAATACCACTTTAGAGATAAGTCCATATGCATTTTCATATAAATTTATCTCAAAGAATAATCATGCCTTTCGCACAGGTATAGGTATGGATTTTAGAGCACTAAATGACCCAGCAGAAGAAGACGATGATTTAGATATAAAAAACAGCAGTATAAATCTAGATTGGCGAGTCGGCTATGAAAAACAAGTAGCAATTAGTAAAAAATTTATATTTACTGGCGGAGTAGATTTTGTCAATGATATGAGAATACAGACAGTAAAGTCTACTCAAAATCTTTTTGTCGGCCCTATAGGGCCACCTCTTGAGTCAGAAGTAAAAACGACCAATTCAGAGATAGGATTTGGAGTAGGACCAGTAATTGGGTTTCAAGTCAATTTCACTGACCGTATAGGCTTATATACTGAAAGTGCATTGATAATGAAGCAAACAATGATTAAAAATGAAACGAAAGTATCCGAAGCACCAGATTTGGATACAAAAGATAAAAGCTCGGAAATACGTATGGATTTTGTACTTCCTACTTCTCTATATTTTGCTATTCGTTTTTAATCTTCAAAATCTTAGCTTATGAAAAAAATATTTTTCTTTTTATTCCTCTCTACAGTTCTTTTTAGCTGTACAAAAGATGAAATATCTTCCACTAGCGGATACCCAACTCTGCCTGCAGGAAACTTCCAATACAGCAATGTAGATTTACCAGACTATTTTCCTCAATTCAATCCTGAAAATGATACCACTTTTGATAGTGAAGCTACGCTAGGTAGAGTGTTGTTTTATGATAAAAAAATATCGCTCAATAAATCTATCTCATGTGCTTCTTGTCACAATCAGTCACTAGGATTTGCAGATAATGAAGCTTTTAGTAGTGGTTTTGGATTGCAATCTACCAAGCGAAATTCGTCTTCTCTAACCAACTTGTACCGAATGAATCGTTTCTTTTGGGATGGTAGAGAATCTGAATTGTCTGATTTGATTTTTCAACCAATTCAAGATCATATTGAAATGGGTTTTACAGATGAGAACTTATTGGTAGAAAGAATAGCAAACCAATCTTATTATGCTGACTTATTTGCTGATGCATATGGCGATACCGAAGTCAATAAAGAAAGAATTGAGCACTCTATTACAGCATTTCTAGAATCCATGATTAGCTATCAAAGCAAATATGACAAAGGGCAAGAAATGGGGTTTACTAATTTTACACCTGAAGAATTATTAGGCAAAAATATCTTTTTTAGTAAAGGAAAATGTTGGAATTGTCATAATGGATTTAATCTAGGAGGAAGTGGATTTGCTAATACTGGATTGTATTTGGATTATCCTGACAATGGTAGAGGAGATGGAGAATTTAAAGTGCCAAGTCTTCGCAATATAGAACTGACTGCACCATATATGCACGATGGAAGTATAGCTACCTTAACACAAGTATTAGAGCATTACAATTCTGGACTAGCATCACACTCGAATCTTCATTGGATATTTACTGAAGATGCCGATGAAAATGGAAATCCTGTAGGTTTTGATCCTACAATAGGATGGTGGGAAGAACCGCCAAATGGAGGAAATCCTGCACCTCTCAATCTTAGCCCAGATGAGATAAAAGCATTGGAAGCATTTCTAAATACAATGACAGATCACAGCTATGTCTCTGACATAAAATACGCAGATCCGTTTTAAGAAAAGCTGTATCTTTCGTCTTCAATGAAGGCAAAAATATATACTCATTCATACAAAAGTCCTGTAGGTGAAATTTTGTTAGGGGATTTTGAAGGTAAACTCTGTCTAGCAGACTGGCAATATCGAAAAATGCGTCATGCTATTGACAAGCGTATTCAAAAAGGATTGGATGCAGAATATAAAAAAGAAACAACGCCTTTACTTCAAGAAACTGTCAAACAATTTAATGAATATTTCAAAAAAGAAAGGCAAGAGTTTGATTTGTCTTTACTTTTTGTAGGAACTGATTTTCAACAAAAAGTATGGTCTTCGCTTTGTAAAATCCCTTATGGAACAACAAACACTTATCTCGGGCTATCACAAAAAATGGACAACGAAAAAGCTATACGAGCTGTAGCTTCTGCTAATGGTGCAAATGCAATATCAATCATTGTCCCTTGCCACAGAATCATAGGAAAAAATGGCGCACTTGTTGGATACGCAGGAGGATTGCCTGCCAAGAAAAAACTACTCGAACTAGAAGACGCTTTAGATAAAAGTCAATTGAGTTTATTCTAACCTTACTTTTCTATAATAATTTTTTTCGTAGTAGAATGTCCTTCAGCACTTATTTGCACAACATATACACCTCTAGCGACACCACTTATATCAATGTCAATTTGTCCTTCAACAATGTGATTATTTTTTAGCACTCTATTTCCTATCACATCATAGATAGTAACAGAATAATCTTCGATATTTGGGCTAACATCAATTATGAATTTTCCAATATTAGGATTTGGATATACATTAAATTCAATTGGGTTGTCAGCAATGTCACGAATTCCCGTCACAGGAGAATAAGTCGTATCTGTATGAAAAGGAGTATTACTTTTTGAAATCTCATAAGAAGCCACTATCAAATGCGGATTGAAGCCTTGATCACAATTGGCACAAGTAACCCCTGTCACACAATCTGGATGATTTGGATGACACAAATCAACATAATCTTCATTAAAAATATATGCTAGTTCAACAGAGTTGGTACTTATATATGGCGTCATGTCATAATCAAACCACTGTGCTATAGAACCCGGACACCAACCTGCTCTATCAAATTGCCATGTCCCTGCCTGTGGGCTACATCCATCTGGATTTGGATTACAATCATTCCAGTTGTGCTGTTCAAATGTCTCTACGCCATCTATCCATAAATGATGCGTATCTTCATGAAATTCTGCTGCATTGCCAGTATTGAAATCAATATCCCATCCGTGACCAGTAGATACTAATTTAATAACCGATGCTTCTGTATTACTATCATAATCTATATTGAGTGTTTCGACAGGTTGAAGATTGGCATAATTGCCAAAATCATAAGTCGCTTGCCACAATTTTTCTACTTTGCTATATCGTTGTGCAGGAGTTCCTGCTACATAATCTAAGTTGAGTGAGTATAAATAACCTTCTCCTTGTGTAGCAAGGCTTGCTCTAAAATTAACTTTCCCTTGAAACAAAGACATAAAATCTGTCAAATCAATATCATGGTCACAAGCAACTCCGTAAGGCGTTAGATATCTGATAATCTCATACCATTCTCCATCATGCCCTTGTACTTCTACTCTAGACACTCTATCCCAAGGATCACATCCATCAGGTGTACATGCAATATCTAATGTTCCTTGCAATTGATTGAATGAACCAACAAAAGAAGGCAATTCTGTTGTCGCTTCTTGTACACCTATACTGTTATTGAGAAGCAAATCAGAAAACGCATCGATATTGATATCTGCAGTACTATTTACTACAGTAAAATCAACTGACTCTGTGTAAGTAGCACCATAGTTATTGACAACTGTCACATCAAAAGTATAACTTCCATAAGCAGGAGGAGTCCACCAACCAGTATAGTGATGGTTTCCCCAATCTTTAATACCAACTTTTTCATCAGCTACTCTAAATTCGACACTATTTACAGTCAATAAATCAGGAAAATCTATATCTACAATAGCCGCTAGACGCAATGGAGCCAATACTGGCGCATATACATCTCCTTCTAATGGATTTCTTATATCGATATTAGCATAAGTCTCATCTCCCTTTATCACATTGAACGAAGCAGTCACAGGTGATGCAGGATTAAATGACGCATTTCCTGCTTGAGATGCTTCTACCTCCACTACCCCAGCATTCCCAATAAGTTGTATGTTATTATTGGATACGACCGCTGGTCCAGATACAATAGAATACGAAACTGGTAAACCCGAAGTCGTAATAGCACTAAGCGCAAAAGGAGCTTCACTCGCTTCTCTATTAGTTGGTTGAGGAAAACTTATCGCTTGATTCATTGGGTCTAGTGTGCCACCAAAATTTGACGAATCTGCCAACAATTCAAGATTGAATAATTCTGCATCTCTTTCTCCTGTTCCTATCTCATTTTTTAAATGCGTGATTGCTGTATTATCTCCATTAGGAAAACCTTGGTCACATTTAAAATACAATTCCAAACCCGTTTCATTTCCTACCAATTCGTTACTTATCATATCAGTGATTTCTACTTGCGTCAATGTTTTTGACCATAAAGAAACTTCATCTGCTCTTCCTGGATAAACAAAATTAAAACCACTTATTAGACTTTTACCGATACTAAAAGGTTTGTTAACTGACTGAAAAACACCACTAGCATTATCTGTACCTAATGACACCCCATCTACAAAAACCTCAAACGTACTACCATTATATACAAAAGCGTAATGCTGCCATTGCTCTGCCACTACCGTTCCTGCTGCTCCTACTACTTCAAAAAGTCCAGAAGTTGTATTAATTCTACATTCTAATGCGCCATTACTCAACTGCAACATATACATAGCTCCACTTCCATCGCCTTCACCTCTTATCCCCATCATACCTGCACCATACTGTAAGGCATCTGCATAGAACCAACCTGTCATCGAAAAAGTATTCAATCCATCGATATATTGAGCACCATTCTCTACAGCGACATAATCATCTTCTCCATCAAAATGAATATACTGATTGGATTGTGCAAAAACTTGAATATTAGCAAGAAGAATTACAACAAGAGAATAAAAATATTTCATAATTATTTATTTTGAAGATTTGAGCCATTAAAAATACAAATAAAAGCCTTTAATTAAAAAATGATTAATCCGGGATTGTTAAAAGTCAGTTATACTTTTCCTCCATCTGCTTAAAAAACACTAACTCGTGAGTATCAAAAATAGATTCTAATTCGCAAAATCTAGTTTTGTAATTTTCTACATCAAAAGTATTCAGCCCAATTATATAATAAGTATTACTCTCAATTGGCGATTTAAAAAAAGTAGCTAAAAAATAATGGGAAGGACTGTATTCTGTTTCCTCTACATACTGCAAAAACCAATATGCAGTATCCTTTTTGAATGGGAAAAGACCATATTGATCTACCTCTTCTTTGGATTTTGCTTCACCAACCCAATAAGCAAAAGCAGAGTCTATGTCTAAATTTTGATCAAAAATAAAAGTATTAATCGTTAGTATATTAGCTGAAGAAGTATCTTTAATTTCGTGTCCGCTTGAAGATATATATCGATTATTGCCATTATCTCCCGTTTCTATAAAATCGAAATAATCAGGTATTTTGGTTGAAAACAATCCTGTAGAATCTTGTATTACTCTGCTTTCACTCATATCAATTTTATTGCACGAACAATTTTCAAAAATCAATGAGGGTTCTTTTGTATTTTTACACGACATAAATAAGACAGTAGATAACAAAACTATCAGCGAAAAACATTTCATTTTTCAAATCTAATCATTTTCAAATTGGCAAATCAACCAATTCTCAAATTAACAACATGCAATACCTAAAAGTCGAAAATATAAGTAAACGCTATGGCGAAAAATTGCTTTTCGAAAATATATCTTTCATTATCAATAAAAATGAAAAAGTAGCACTTGTAGCCGCAAATGGCACAGGAAAATCTTCGATGATTCGAGCATTTGCTGATATAGAACCTATTGACTCAGGTGAGATTCAATTTTCTAAAGATATTCGAGTTGATTTTTTGCTGCAAGAACCAGAGTTGAATGATAGTCTTAGCATTATAGAAAATGTTCTTTTTGCGGATAATCCTGCCACAAAAGCCATTATCAATTACGAAAATGCACTACAGAATACTAATGACGAAAAAGCCTTAGAAAAAGCAGTGCAACAAATGGATGCTTCGCAAGCATGGGATTATGAAAATCGTGTCAAGCAAATTCTTTTTCAACTCAATATTCCAGATTTACATCAATCTGCTTCAGTACTTTCTGGGGGCGAAAAAAAACGTGTTGCTTTGGCGAAAATATTAGTCAATGAACC
>JBMZDS010000010.1:0-14475 GCA_049614465.1 Chitinophagales bacterium | reverse complement strand
GTTGCACTTGTATTACCTACCACATCTGTACTTACATGCTCTGATGAAGAAGCATACCCTACTTGCTCTACCAAATCGCCTTTTAAAGCAGCTTGACGAAACATTTCGTTCAATTCTTCTTTCCCACCTTCGATGTTTTTCTTCATATTCATACTCATAATAGCAATAGAAGCATTAGGTGTAGGTACACGAACCGCACTTGCTGTCAATTTCCCTTTCAAGAATGGAAAAATCTTAATCGCTGCTTTTGCTGCTCCCGTAGAAGTCAATACCATATTTAAAGCGGCACTTCTTCCTCTTCTTGGTTTTTTATGGAAATTATCAATCAAGTTTTGATCATTGGTATAGGCATGAATAGTTTCTATATGTCCTTCGTCTATTCCATAATTTTCTTCCATTAAGTGCAGTACTGGTGCGATACAATTTGTCGTACAAGAAGCTGCAGAAAAAATATTCTCATTCTCAATATCAACTTTTTGATGATTGATACCGTAAACAACATTTTCAATATCTCCTCCAGCTGGAGCCGTCAACAAAACTTGTGATGCTCCTTTTGCTTCTAAATGCTGCGACAAAGCCTCTCTATCTTTCCATATCCCCATATTGTCAATTATTAAAGCATCTTTTATATCATACCTACCATAATCGATTTCACTTGGGTGATTGGCATAAATAACTTGAATACGATTGCCATTGACAATCAATTGATTATTTTCTTTGTCTATTTCTACAGTTCCTGCCAATTTTCCATGTACAGAATCTTTACGCAATAGACTTGCTCTTTTCACAATGTCGTCATCGCCTTTTTTACGGACTACTATTGCTTTAAGTCGCAATTGAGCTCCTGTACCAACTTGCTCAGTCAATAATCTTGCTGCCAATCTTCCGATTCTACCAAAACCGTATAATACTACATCTTTTGGCTCTATATTGATTTTATCTTCACCAATAAAATTGCTCAACTTATTATTTAAGAAGGCTTCCAAAGAATCAAAACTTGCATTTTCTCTTTGCCATTCATCAGCTAGCGTTCCTATATCAATTTTAGAAGGCGCTAGATCCATTTGAGATAATAATGTAGCGATAGCAGTTGTATCTTCTAAAGAAACTTTTATTTGCGCAAACTTTCGCGCGTATTTATGATCGTTTAAGATTTCAGAAATACTCTTATCGACCAATTTCCTTCTAAATAAAACCAACTCTACTGAGCGATTGAAATATAAATTACTTGCTGCATTGATTAAAGTCAAAGCCGCCTTTTCATGTTCAATCCAACTTGATAATTCTTTTGTAAATGTCGTATTCATTTCTATATTTTTCTAAATAAACAAGGTCGGTAGTTTTTCAACTCCGACCTTTTGAATATTATTTCACTTTTTATATCTAAACATTAGAGATACTATAGTATTAATTACCTAAATATGCCTTCAACAATTTGCTACGAGATGTAGTACGGAGCTTATTTATCGCTTTGTCTTTTATCTGACGTACACGTTCACGTGTCAAATCAAAACGCTCTCCGATATCTTCTAGACTCATTGGATGCTCTATCCCGATACCGAAATACAACATAATCACATCCTTTTGTCTTTCAGAAAGTGTCCCTAATGAACGCTCTATCTCTCCTCTTAGCGAATCCTTATACTCTAATTTTGAATCCGTTTTATCCGTATTGGTGTTTTCCAAAACATCCAATAATGAATTGTCTTCACCTTCTACAAAAGGAGCATCCATTGATACGTGACGTGCAGCAACTCCCATAGTAGTTTCTATTTCTGATGCTTGCAATTCTAGTACCGCTGCCAATTCTTCTGCTGTCGGCTCACGCTCAAACTGTTGTTCTAGTTTTGAGAATGCTTTATTGATTTTATTTAAAGAACCTACTTTATTGAGTGGAAGACGTACAATACGCGACTGTTCTGCCAATGCTTGCAATATCGACTGGCGAATCCACCATACAGCATATGAGATAAACTTAAATCCTCTAGTTTCATCAAAACGCTGTGCTGCCTTTATCAAACCTAAATTCCCTTCATTAATCAAATCACTTAATGACAATCCTTGGTTTTGATATTGCTTTGCTACAGACACTACAAATCGAAGATTTGCCTTAGTTAATTTCTCTAAAGCTATCTGATCGCCTTGTCTGATACGCTGTGCCAACTCTACCTCATCATCTGGTGTAAGTAAATCTACTTTACCGATTTCTTGCAAGTATTTTTCGAGAGATTGTGACTCTCTATTCGTTATCGATTTCGTTATTTTTAGTTGACGCATGTACTTCTTTTATTTGAAAGGTGTGCAAATTTAGGCATTTTACTGCTCTTTTTCAACTTTTATTAGTTGCTTTTTATTGCTTAATTAACATTTTTTGTGAACAACTAATTCCCATTTATTACTTTTTCATACTTATTTTTTCTATAATTGCAAGATTCTGTAACGATGAAATAATGAATAGCTATGGCTAAAGAAAAATATACATGTGAGTTTTTGGTGCGTTCATCGCCCGGTATTTTATACAATTTTTTGACTACTCCATCAGGACTGACACAATGGTTTTGTGATACCTGTGATGTAACCGAAGACGAATACATCTTTGGATGGGATGGCAACGAACAAGAAGCCACAAGAGAAGAATTTGAGGAAGACCAAATGGTGCAATACAAATGGGATGATGCTGATGAAGGAGAGTTTTTTAGATTTGAAATTTCAAAATCAGAGATTTCTAACGACACAGTTCTAACCATCACGGATTTTGCTGATGCGGATGAAATAGAAGACCAAACTCTACTATGGGAAAGTCAAATTGAAAATCTTGCACAACAAATAGGTGCTTAATTAAAATAAATCCATTGATTTAGCGTAGTTTCTTTAAGCTATATACTTCCATGAAGAAACTTGACAAACTCCTACTCAAAAGTTATATAGGACCATTAGTGCTTACTTTTTTTATAGCACTTTTTGTCCTAGATATGATGTTTCTATGGAAATACGTAGATGACATGATAGGCAAGGGAATAGAAACTTTCGTCCTATTAAAACTTCTATTCTACGCTTCTGCGACATCTGTCCCAATGGCATTTCCGCTTGCTATTTTGGTAGCATCTATCATGACATTTGGTAATTATGGTGAGCATTTTGAATTGACTGCCGTAAAGTCATCAGGGATTTCACTGTTCCGTTTTATGCGTCCTTTGATTGTATTTTCAATAATGATGGCAGGCGTTGCTTTTTATTTTTCTAATAATGTCCTTCCTGTCGCCAATCTCGAATTTCGCTCATTACTCTACGATATTAGACAACAAAAACCTGCTTTAGATTTTCAACCCGGCATTTTCAATAATGACATAGAAGGCTTTAGTGTCAAAATGGACAGTAAAAGCGAAGATGAGCAATCGATTTATGATGTGATAGTCTATGACCACACAGAAAATGTAGGCAACAATCATGTGATAATAGCTGATAGTGCTCGCCTATCTCACAATGATGATGGGTCGGAATTGATCCTTATGCTGTACAATGGAAAGCAGTACAAAGAAGAAGCCAATCTGTTTGACAAGAATGTGCCCGAAGAACATTTTCGCACAAATTTTGACACATGGGAGAAACATTTTGACTTAAGTTCATTTCAACTCTCTAGAACAGACAAAGACAATTTTTCTGGCATGCACCAAATGCTAAATATCAAACAACTCTACATAGAGATGGATACCGTCCTACAACAAGCAGAGCGAGAAAAACAGATAATGAAAGATAATCTCACTAATTATTTTATTAGTGAAAAAGAAAAGAAAGACACACTAGATCTTTTTGTGCTTCCGGTGATAGATAGCGTCAATTTTTACACACAATTTGATGCAGATATTGATTTGGCAAAATATAGTGCTATTGGCAATGGAATGGTAAAAGCTCGAAATGTTAAAAATATAGCGGAAGGAAAAATGGAAATTCTTAGCTACAAACACGAAGATTTGGTGCAGTATAAAATTCATATTCATCAAAAATTCTCATTATCAGCTGCTTGCATTGTTCTTTTCTTTATAGGCGCGCCTTTGGGTGCTATCATAAAAAAAGGAGGATTTGGATGGCCAATGCTAGGAGCAGTTTTATTCTTTGTAGTCTACATAGTGACTTCCATCATAGGCGAAAAAACTACTGAACAACTAGTACTTGCTCCATGGCAGGGCGTTTGGTTATCGACACTCATACTTTCGCCAATCGGAATATTTTTGACCTATAAAGCTAAGAATGACTCTCAGATATTCTCTGTAGATTTCTATAAACGAATTCTTACGACATTTAGTCCATCAGAGTTTAAACAACTTGCAAAAGATGAAGACAAAAAATAGTATTACAAAATCACCATTTATTGCATTACTAGGCTTCTTTGTAATAATAGGCGCAGTAGTTTTATTCCTAATAGAAAAAGGTGATTTTGTTCTTTTCTGTAGTGAAAACAGAACTCCATTCTTCAATGTATTTTTCAAAATAACTACAAAAATTGTGGAAGAGAAAATAATGTTTTTAATCCTAGCGATTTTACTTTGGTTTAGATTTGGAACAGCTTTTATGACAGCACTTACATGGGGTGTAGGAGGAGCTATCGCACAATCTCTCAAGCGAGTTTTCGCTTTTGATAGACCCGCTAGCTTTTTTCAAGAAACAGAAACACTAAATTTTATCACAAGCGGTGTTTCTTATTATTTTAGTTTTCCATCTGGACATACGACTGCGGCATTTGCTATTTTTAGCATGATCGCTTTTTGTAGTGACAAAAAATGGGTACATATACTCTGTTTTTTCATCGCATTAATGGTTGGATTTTCACGCATTTATCTTTTACAGCATTTCTTCATGGATATCTACGCAGGAGCAATACTCGGCACAGGAGTCAGTTATTTGTTATTTGCAGGCATGAAAAAGTACGCTATCTTTGGATTTGATAAGTGGAAAGACAAATCGCTACGAAAAGAATTTCGCTTAGGCTAAAATGAAATGGCTCGACAACATACCTGTACGACTTCTAATTATCCTGTTAGGGTTATTGCTTTTTATTCCTTTTTTGGGAGAAGCACATCTTTTTGATTGGGACGAAATCAACTTTGCCGAATCTGCACGTGAAATGCTCGAAACAGGCAATTTCTTTCAAGTACAGATCGACTATCAACCTTTTACTGAAAAACCACCATTCTTTATCTGGACACAAGCGCTGTCTATGAAGATATTTGGTGTCAATGAATTCGCAGCACGACTACCTAATGCTATCGTAGGTGTATTGACTTTACTTACTTTATTCAATATCGGTAAGCGTCTAAAAGACAAAGCTTTTGGAATCCTTTGGGTACTTGTCTACATTTCTTGTTTTTTGCCGCATTTCTACTTCAAGTCTGGGATTATAGATCCCATGTTCAATCTCTTTATTTTCCTAGCCATATACTATGCTTCTACTCTCAGCGAAAATGAAGAATTTATAGATAAGAAAGGAAGAAAGAAACGGAGACGAAAAGCACTTATTCGAGCCGCTTTTTTTGTAGGATTAGCTGTCATGACTAAAGGTCCTGTTGGATTACTGCTTCTTATCGTGACTTATATCGTATTTTTTATTCAAAGTCGCTTCAAAAGACTCAATTCTTTTGGAGAAATTATGACATTTTCTGTTTTCTTTTTACTCACAGTATCAGTATGGTATGGCGTAGAATTGTATCGCAATGGCTTTACATTTTTTGTAGAGTTTTTTGATAGACATGTTGACCTTATGAGCACAGAAGATGCAGGTCATGGAGGTCCATTTTATTATCATTTTATTGTTTTACTGATAGGTTGTTTTCCTGCTTCTGTATTTATGTTTGGTGGCATCAAAAAGCATCATTTTTCTACAGGAATGTTACAGAATTTTCAACGATGGATGCTATGTCTACTAGGAGTTGTTTTGATTATTTTCTCTCTAGTACAAACCAAGATAGCACACTATTCATCATTAGCCTACTTTCCTATTACATTTTTTGCAACCTATTTCTTCTATTTTTTACTTAAGAAAAAAAGAAAATGGAAATGGTATCATGCCACTCTCTATCTCGTCATAGGTATACTTTTAGGAACAGCTATCGCACTTGTGCCACTGCTCGGATTTAACATAGAAGCATTGAAAGAATATATCAACGATGATTTTGCTGTAGCCAATCTCAATGCTAGTGTTTATTGGAATAATTGGGAGGCGATATATGGACTTGCTTACATTGCAGCCTTGGTACTCGCTAGTATATTTTTCACAACTAAACAACGTAGGTTTGGAATATCAATACTGCTTGTGAGCACATGTATCATTATACAAATGGTTTCTGTAATGTACGTTCCGAGAATAGAAAAGTATACACAAAATGCCGCCATCGAATTTTATCAATCCAAAGAAAATGAAGCCTGCTATGTTGGTGTCTTAGGTTTTAAAAGCTATGCGCATCTTTTTTACACCAAAAAATCAGCTGACTTACCCTACTATTCTAATGAAGAATTACTTCATGAAGATATAGAACTGCCAGTTTATTTTGTATGCAAGAATATAAAGGAAATAGAAATGCTCGAAAAATATCCGCAGTTAGAAAAAATAGGCGATAAAAATGGTTTTGTTTTCTTGCAGAAAAAAGAAATCAAAGAAGAATAATTATTCTTTTACGAATTTGCCCATAAAAAGCTGCTCATCATTCTTGACTTTCAAAAAGTAAAGTCCATCTGAAAGAAAATCAATTTGAAGTTCATCACTATCCAATTTCCCTTCCTTAACTACTATTCCATTGACATCAAAAATAAGATAAGAGTTATCCTTAAAATAAGGTAAGTCAATAAAAATCTTTTCATTTGCAGGATTTGGAAAAGTATATATTTCGCCAATCTCTCGATTTTTAATACTCGTAATAATAGATATATCACCAATTGTATCACCATCTATAATAGATCCTCTAATAAAATGTCTATTATCTGCATGACGACTATCTTCATAATTGCTTACTCCATAAGTCGTACTAATCCCAAAAGAAGTGATTTGATCAAATGTTTCGAAATTGTTACATGCAGAGCTATAATAATTATAATCAACAAGACAAGAAATTGAAGATATGGTGTCATTAAATACACCATAATATTTTTGCCAAATGACTTCCTGCGAAAAAGGTTCATATTGAGAGGAAGCTAAGACAAAAGGATAGGCATCAAATTTGTAAAAAGGCAAAAATTCAGCACTATAATAACTCAATGTTTTTGTAGTGACTGTATTTCCTTTAGTCCGAATAATCTTGTATCTTACAGTATCAGCTGTAACGTAGGATTCTGATATTGAATCTTTATATGTATATGAGTATCCATCGCCATCATAAACTGACCAAGGAGAATATTGGTGCTCCCAATGTAAAACATCCCCTACATTCAAATGAAAGAAATCTGAAAATTGAAGCGACTGTAATCCAACTTCTTAATGTTGAATTTTTAACATCCATCAATGACATCTGAATATAGCGATATGTTGAATTTCGATATAAAATCTGTTGAAAAGGAACATACTTAACTAAACCGTAATTTTTAGATAGGATAAATTGAAAATTTTGGATACTATTATTACCTGAAAGTGTATAAATCTTAACACTATCTGTCAATCCTAAAAAAGTAGTATCTTTTATCTCTGTATAGGTGAATGTAATTGTATCGAGTATAGTTGATTCAAAATCTGATATTATATCCCAAGAATCTCCAATTGATGCGTTTTTAACAAAATAAAACACAGATGTAGAATAAGGAGATTGAAAAAAAGCGTGTCATCCTTTTCAATAATCGCTTCCATATCTACTAAATAATTAGGAACAAAAATACTATTGGCATAATCTATAGAACAAGCATCTGTATTAACTCTATTAAAATATTGAAAAGTAGAATCTCCAGACTGAATAAGACTATCAGTATTTATCATCCAATATGCTTCCGTATTCTGAATGCCATTATGAACCTTATATACATTCATATTAGATATTGGGAACAAATCCCAATCTGCTGAAAAGATAAATGTATAAAAACAGGAGCATAGTAATGTAACAAACAACCGCATTACATAAAAGTAATAAAAATGATTTAATTAAAAAAACAAATTGAATCTTATACTATAGGAACAACTGCCAAAGTCATACGACTAATACAGACCATTTTGCCTTCTTCATTGGTTATCTCAATAGCCCAAACTTGAGATTTCCTACCTAAATGTATAGGAAATGCTTTACCATAGACATAACCTTCTCGCACAGAGCGTAGATGATTAGCATTGATCTCCTGGCCTACGACTACCATTTTTTCGTCAGATAGACAAAGCCAACCAGCCATACTTCCAAGCGTCTCTGCTAGCGCTACAGATGCGCCTCCATGCAAAATACCAAAAGGCTGACGAGTTCGCTCATCTACAGGCATTTTTGCAATGACATATTTATCGTGTTTTTCAGTAAATTCTATTCCAAGATGCAAGACCATATTGTTTCGTCCTGCATTGACTTCTTCTATTGTAAATTCTTTTTGCCAAATCATACTTTATTGTCCCCAACCTTTAAATCTATCCTTAATATTGTCTTTAATATCTTCCTTGATATCCTCTTTCACTTCTTCTATGTCTTCTGTTATTTCTTCTTTCGCATCATTAAACTCATCTTTAATCTCTTCTTTTGCATCATCAAACTGATCTTTCACTTCTTCTTTGACATCATTCAATTCATCTTTGATATTCTCTTTTATTCCTTGCTCACTACCATCAGTAGTTACTTTAGCTATTTTGACATTTGGATCAGTTAAGAATCCTGTCACATTGAGATGAAAAGTCATATTTTTAGGAACAGACAAATCAAACAACGGGATATTAGCATTGCTTAAAAAATCATTAGCAATATCTGCTGCACCACCAAATTTGTCAGATGGAACTGTCAGTTTCATGATGTAATCCATACTTCCATCGATACCATTGGAACCTTCTACAGCCATATTCATATCCTGCATTTTTATATCAAAAGGATCTACACTAACTCGTCCTTGATTAAATTCTAATACTGTCCAAGCATTTTCTAGTTTTGGATTATCAAAAGCAGGGATTTTAAGCACTTCTTGTATTTTTTGAAAAGTAGGCATCTCTTTTATCGTAGCAAAAGGAATCTCTACACGCCCTTTACCAGTGAGCGACATCATATCTACTGACAAATCAGGATTGAGTGATGCTGTCAAATCCATATCTGAACTGAACATTCCTATTAGATATTGTATCGCTGGCATCATAGTACTAGCAGTCGTCACATAACTATAGGTTTCTTGAATGTCAAATTTATCTATATCATATGAAAATGCGACATCTGGCTTATCCGTATTTTTAGTAGAATAATTGCCTGTAATATTGGCATTTCCGCCTAGCAAATTAGCTGATACATTCTGTACGTTTACGGCTTCATCTGCCACATTTATTTTTCCATTTACATTTTTCAAATCAATATCATCATACAAAATCTCATCTGCTGTAAGTGTCGCATCAAAACGAATATTGTCAGGTACACGTACTATAGATTCTTCTGCACTAGCGGTCTCCTCTACTTCATCAGGACTCTCGCCTTCAAGCAAAATTTCTGTCAAATCTATTTTTTGAGATACCAAATCGAGATTTCCGCTCAATTCGCCTTCTTCTGAAAATAAATAGCCAATAATGTTTTCTACTTTTCCTGTCGCTGCGATATCTGTATTCCCCAGCTGTGCTGTCATATTATTGAGCGAAGCATATGCAGGTGTCAAATTTAGATCTAAAATTCCCATCTGCACTGGCATCGGCATATCGACTGCATCATACACTAAATCCTGTATGACTACTTTTCCTGAAAAATCAATATTTTCAAAATCTTCATTCTCTACTTGAGAAAGCGCCCCTTTAAATGCCACATCTAGATCAATATCTCCATCTATCTGATTGACTCCTTCTAAGGGATAAAATGAAGGTACTTTTTCTAAATCAAACTTACCTTGTGCAGATAAATCTATCAAAGGATCTGCCATTACATTTTTGACATTGGCAGATAGGTCTATCGGTTCATTTTCTATAGAAAAATGAGCTTTAGGTACGTCTATAGACAAACCATTTAAACTATTTGTCGGACTATTGATACTAGCTGTAAAATTGATATCTTCAACTGCTGTAGGCAAGTCAGGGTATTGTACACTTCCATTGTCTACTGCCAAATCAATTCCAAAAGCAGGCATGCTATTTTCATTGTAAATTCCTTTAGCAAATCCTGACAAACTAAAATTACCACTCGCTTGCAGACCATCAAAATTTTTGAGATACTCAGCAGGTATCATTGACAACAATTCTTTGAAAGAACTTTTCTCCGCTGCAAAAGTCAAATCCATATCGATATCATCGCCTGGCATAGCCACCATACCATCTAGATTAAGCTTCAGAGAATTTATTCCTAATTCATTTTCACGTAGTGTAAAAATCAATTGATCCAAATCTGCATCTAAATCCAGTGCTAAATCGATAACAGTTTTATTGAGCAATTTTGTTTCTCCATCTGCAACCGTCAAGCTATCAATCGTAGTTTTTGACAAAACAGTAGCTATATTTCCTGCATACTGTACTTCTGCATCCATATTTAGATTTTCAACCGCAGCATATAGATTAGACAACATATCTCCATAGTAAATATTAGCATTTTTGATTTGAATAGCTTCTACATTGATATCAAGTGCGCTTTGTGTCCCTTCATGCTCATCTGTCACTTCACTTTCTGGGAAAATATCCCAATTGGCAAGTGAATCTTCACGCATATATGCCAATACCGTAGGCTCGTCAAGCAAAATAGAATTAATCTGTATCTGCTCTCCATTGATAACGCTCATCAAATCTAATCCTAGACTTATTTCTTTAGCTTGCACGAGCGTATCTGTCGCAAAAGTATCAACTCCTGCTATAGACAAATCATACAAGGAAAATGTAAAGTCAGGAAAACTTCTAATCAAACTCAAATCGAAACCAGAATAATTAACTTCTGCATCAATTTGCTCATTAATTTCTGCCTTGACCATATCATTGATTTTGTCTTTGAACAAAAACGGGATAGCAACAACTGCTCCTACCAATAAAAAAACAAGGACAAAGAAGCCAATAATAAACTTTTTCATAATAATATTTTAAAAACAATAAATAAGGTAGGTGATATAGGACAAAGATAATACCATTTTGAATAATAGTAGATTCTAAAAGCATGTATACGCTATAATTGAGCTCAAATTATGTATTTTTAACCCAAATTATTTATTCATTATCAATAAAAAGAAATGTACGCAGTCATATTCACTTCCCAACGAACCAACGTAGAAAAAGATTATCAATCACTTAACACACAACTAGAGGAAATAGCTGCTGAGTTAGATGGATTTATCAAGCAAGATGCTACTAGACAAATGGATGGATTTGGAATTGCAATTTCCTACTGGAAAGATGAAGAAAGTGCAAAGCAATTTAAAAAAGTGCCTTTACATATCGAAGCTCAACAAAGAGGACGTTCTGAATTTTACGAATGGTATGATGTGAAGATTTGTAAGGTGGAGCGAGAATACCAGTTTTCTAATTAAGAATTGATAATGAGTAATTATCAAGTTTATAGTGTAAATTCAAGTTCTGATAATATCTCAACTACATATCAAAGAGACTGAAAAAAGAGGAAGAGGAGTTTTTGCAACAGCAACTATCGAGAAAGGGACTTTACTTGAGACTTCTCCTGTCATTGTGCTTAATCATGAGGATACAGAAAAAATACATGAAACGTATTTGCATGACTATTATTTCTCTTGGGGGAAATATCAAATGAAATCAGCTATTGCACTAGGCTATGTATCTATCTACAATCACATGATAAATCCCAACTGCTACTACGAATGCAATTATGAAGCTGAAACGATAAGTGTGTATAGCAGAAGAAAGATCGAGAAAAACGAAGAACTTTGTATCAATTACAATCTAGACCCTATGTCAAAGAAGAAACTTTGGTTTGAAATAGAGTAATTTATATTTGCCCTTCTTCCTCTACTTCAAATCGTTTAATAGAAACAACTCCTTCTATTTTTTGCAATTTTGTAATAAGAATATCAAGTTGTTCATGATTAGTAACGTAGAGCATTATTTTTCCTTCATAAACACCGTCATTAGACTCAAATGAAATGGATTTGATATTGATATGGAGATTTTTAGAAATCTCACCTGAGACGAGATTGACAACTCCCATTCCATCTATTCCTTGCAATTTTATACCTGTAAGAAATGCTACCTCACGCTGATTGCTCCAGCGTGTTTTACAAATTCGATAACTGTATTTACCCATGAGTTGTACAGCATTAGGACAAGTAGTCCGATGGATTTTTATACCATCACCTATCGTGATAAAACCAAAGACTTCATCGCCGGGTATAGGACTACAACATTGGGCAAACGAATACTCAACATTGTCTGCACTCTCACCCATAATGAGTAATTCTGCATTTTTAGATAATGTTTTTGCTACTGCTTCTTCAAATGTCTTTTTCTCTTGTTTAGGTTTTTCAATAACTAAAGTTCCACTATCATTCTTGAGCTTTTTAATCTCCTGAAGCTTTGTCTTATTAGTGGCTATAAGATAATTCAAATCCAATGGAGATTCTACTTTAAAAAACTCTGCTAATGTCCATAGATTTTCTTCCGTGTTATTTACTTTGAGTTGCTTGAGTTTTCGCTCTAGTGCCATCTGCCCATCTTCTGCTATTTTTCTACGCTCATCTTTCAATGATTTTTTAATAGCACTCCTTGCCTTTCCTGTTTTTACAAAACTCAACCAATCTTCAGTCGGCTTTTGTTTTTTAGACGTCAAAATCTCAACTCTATCGCCATTATCTAACTTATGACTAAGCGGCACGAGTTTATGATTGATTTTTGCACCAATACACTTATCGCCTATAGCCGAATGTATCTCATAAGCAAAGTCTAGTGCAGTTGCATCTTTCTTGAGTCGCCTCAAATCTCCCTTTGGAGTAAAGACATAGACCTCATGATTGAAAAGATTCATCTTGAAGTCATTGACCATTTCTAGTGCATTCTGCTCATTATTATTAAGCAAAGCTTGGATACTTTCTAGCCATTCGTCTACATTATCCTCTTCAGGTGTACCTTCTTTATATTTCCAATGAGCAGCCACACCTTTTTCTGCTATTTCATGCATTCTTTTGGTACGAATCTGTACTTCTACCCATCGCCCATCAGGGCCTATCACGGTAGTATGCAATGCTTCATATCCATTGGTTTTTGGATTGGAAATCCAGTCACGAAGACGTTGCGGATTGGGTCTATACAAATCTGTAATCAGGGAGTATACATTCCAACAACATTCTTTCTCATTTTCGATAGGACAATCTACCAAAATACGAATCGCAAACAAGTCATACACTTCTTCAAAAGCGACTTCTTTTTTCTTCATTTTATTCCAAATAGAATGAATCGATTTTGGTCGTCCATAAATTTCAGAGCTAAAATCTTTATCGCTTAATAGTTCTTTTAGAGGATTGATAAAATTATTGATAAATCGATTTCGAGATCGCTTTGTTTCATTTAGTTTTTTAGCAATAGATTTGTAAATATCTCGCTCACGATATTTCATAGACAAGTCTTCCAACTCTGTTTTCACAGCATACAAACCCATTCTGTGTGCTATAGGAGCATAGAGGTAAGCAGTTTCTGACGAAATTTTCAATTGCTTGTGCGTAGGCATCGAATCCATTGTACGCATATTGTGTAGTCTATCTGCTAGTTTTATCAAAATAACACGAATATCATCCGTCAATGTCAACAGTAATTTTCTAAAATTCTCCGCTTGAATATTGCTATTCACGTCAAAAATGCCTGATATTTTAGTCAGACCATCTATTATTTTTCTTGTCTGCGAATCAAAAGCATTTTCAATATCTTCTAATGTAATATCAGTATCTTCTACTGTATCATGCAAAAAAGCACAAATAATTGATGTCGCCCCTAACCCTATCTCTTCACTTACTATACGTGCGACTTCTATAGGATGTAAAATGTATGGTTCGCCCGATTTCCTACGCATTCCTTCATGAGCATTGACTGCCATATCAAAAGCTCTGCGTATTCGCTTTTCATCGCCTTTGAGTAGTTTATCTTTTGCGCTACGGAGTACTCCTCTATAGGCTTTTACGATTTCCTTTTTTTCGGCTTCTGTATAGTTGATGTCTTTCGTTTCGGGCATTGGCTTGTCTTTCAGAAAACTAAAGGTAATTTTTTGAAGCAATATTTAAAATAAAAAGCAGAAAAAAAATAGCATTCAGTCCAATTCATAAAACATAGAGACTAGTTTTCATTAGAATGTTGAAATTCATAGAAGAATACTAATCTAGTTTGAGTAGATTAGCAGTATTTTTAATCCTTCA
>JBMZDS010000009.1:0-16179 GCA_049614465.1 Chitinophagales bacterium | reverse complement strand
CCGATATGCAAAATACATTGCTAAAGTGAGACGATTAACGTACTATTAATTGAGAATTTTCAATTAGGAATTTAAAAAAGAGTATTGACAACATAAGTGTCATAATAAATAAGGACGAGTAAATAGAAGTATTAAAAGAATACTAGCTACTAAATACTAAAGAAATATGTTTGAAAATTTACAGGACAGACTCGAAGGAGCGTTTAAGACGCTAAAAGGGCAAGGAACGATAACAGATCTGAATATTGCAACTACGCTCAAAGAAATAAGGAGAGCGCTAGTAGATGCAGATGTTAACTACAAAATTGCTAAAGAATTTACGGCTAAGGTAAAAGATGAAGCGCTAGGACAAGACGTTATTAATTCGGTATCTCCTGGTCAATTGATGACCAAAATTGTGAAAGATGAGTTAGCATCTTTAATGGGAGGAGAAGCTGCGGAGTTTAATATAAAAGGAAATCCTGCAGTTATTTTAATAGCTGGTTTGCAAGGATCGGGTAAGACGACTTTTACGCACAAACTCGCACATTTTCTAAAAGATAAAAAAGGAAAGAATCCTATTATGGTGGCAGGAGATGTTTATCGTCCAGCAGCTATAGATCAGCTAGAGAGTTTAGGAGAAAAGATAGGTGTACCTGTTTTTTCTGACAAGGAAAGTAAAAATCCTGTAGAAATAGCGACAAGGGGAATCGAAAATGCAAAAGCTCAAGGATATAATGTCGTCATAGTCGATACTGCTGGTCGTCTAGCAGTAGATGAGGAGATGATGGAGGAGATAGAAGCTGTCAAAAAAGCGGTCAATCCTAATGAAACACTCTTTGTAGTAGATTCGATGACAGGGCAAGATGCAGTTAATACTGCAAAAGCCTTTAATGATCGTATAGATTTTGATGGAGTTGTGTTGACAAAACTCGATGGTGATACTAGAGGTGGAGCAGCATTGTCTATTCGCTATACAGTGACGAAGCCTATTAAATTTGTCTCTACAGGAGAAAAAGTAGATACTTTGGATGTTTTTCATCCAGAGCGTATGGCACAGCGTATTTTAGGAATGGGAGATATTATCTCATTTGTAGAGCGTGCGCAACAGCAGTTTGATGAGAAAAAAGCAGCAGAATTATCAAAGAAAATCGCTAAAAATAAGTTTGATTTTAATGATTTCTTGACGCAGCTCAATCAAATCAAGAAGATGGGAAATATCAAAGACTTGCTTGGTATGATACCAGGTATGGGAAAAGCGCTAAAAGATGTGGATATTTCTGATGATGCATTCAATAAGGTAGAAGCTATTATATTGTCTATGACAGCTCATGAAAGAGAGAATCCTGAAGCAATGAATGGTTCTCGTAGAAAAAGAATAGCTGAAGGAAGTGGAAATTCTGTACAAGAGGTCAATCAGTTTCTGAAGCAATTTGATCAGATGAAAAAAATGATGAAAAAGATGCAAAATATGGGTGCAGCAGGGAAAATGATGAAAGGAATGACAATGGGGCGTTAGTTCCAATATTTGTTGTATATTCGCGTCCTATTTTTAAATCACAAACTTATTAAAACACAAAAAAATGAAAAAATTATCATTAGTATTAGTAGCAGCATTGGCTTTGTTCACGTTTTCTTGTAACTCTGAAGCAGCAACAGATGTAGAAGAGACTACAGATGAAATAGTAGAAGGTGCAGAAGAAACTACAGGAGAAGTAGTAGAAGGAATAGAGGAAACAGTAGAAGGTGCTGTAGAGACTGTTGAAGGTGCTACAGAAGATGCAATAGAAACTACAGAAGAAGTAGTAGAAAATGTTGAAGAAACAGTAGAAGATGCTGTAGATGCAGTAGAATCTATCGTTAAGTAATTATATTTTCAAAGGTAATCACCATGAGAAAAATATCATTATTTATATTAGCTTCTATCATTTTTGTAACTTATTCATGCAATAATACTACAGAAGAAGTAGTGGATGTTGTAGAAGAAGAAACAACTGTAGTAGAAGAGGTAATCGAAGAAGTAGAGGAAGTAACAGCTACCGATTTACCAACATTCGAAAGCGAAGAAATGACAGCTTTTATCGGAGAATATGATGCTTTAGTAGTTCGAACTATCGATATGCTAAAAGCAGGTGACTTTGAAGGAATGGCTGCGCTAGAAGAAGAAGGAAATGCATTGACTGATAAGGTTGATGGATTGCTAGAAAATGCTAGTGAAGCAGATCAAGCTACATTTGTAACTTATATCACTTCAAAAGAAGAAGAGATACAAGCAGCAATGGCGACATTAAGTTTCGAATAAACAATTATTTTTTGACCTATTGATTGGGTCGTATATTTTTTAATTAATTACAAAGCTAAATTTTATTTTATGCCAGTAAAAATCAGATTGCAAAGACATGGTAGAAAGCAAAGACCTTTTTACCATATCGTAGTAGCAGATGCTCGTGCGAAGAGAGATGGAAAATTCATCGAAAGAATTGGAGATTACAATCCATTGACAGTCCCTGCGACTATCAACGTTGATGCTGAAAAAGCATTCAAATGGGTAATGGATGGTGCTCAACCTACAGATACTGTACGAAAAATCTTGACTTTCAAAGGAGTGATGTATCGTAAGCACTTACAAAGAGGTGTTTCAAAAGGTGCATTTACACAAGAAGAAGCAGATAAGAAATACACTGAATGGGTAGAGGCTAAAATGTCAAAAATCCAAGATCGTATCGATAAAGAATTGAAGAAAATCGAAGATCGTAGAGCGAAGAGAAATTCAGATGAAGCTGAAAAACGTGCAGCTAAAATCATAGAAGCAACTCCAGTAGAAGAGGAAGTTACAGAAGAAGTAGCTGACGAAAATACTGAAGCGGCTCCAACAGATGCTCCTGTAGAGGAAACTCCAGCAGAAGAGGCAGCACCAGAAGCTACTGAAGAGTAGTCTACTCGAATAAATTTAATGAAAAGCCATTCCGAAAGGAATGGCTTTTTTTATGTTTAAAATGTGGATAAAAAGGGCATTTCTATAAGTTATGAAATAGTTCTTGCACTTGCTTTTTTGTATCTTTGAATAGATAACAGTAAAAGAAAAGAATCATAGATATATGAGTGAAAATAAACAACAAAATTACGGTGCTGATGATATCAAAGCACTGAAAGGTCTGGAAGCTGTACGTGTACGTCCTGGGATGTATGTCGGTGGTACAGATACAAGAGCATTGCATCATCTTCTCAATGAAGTACTTGACAACTCTATAGATGAGGCATTGGCAGGACATTGTGATACGATTGATGTTATTATACACAAAGACAACGCACTTACTGTACGTGACAATGGTAGAGGAATTCCTATTGGTATTCACAAAGAAATGAACAAATCTGCACTTGAAGTAGTATTGACAGAGTTACACGCAGGTGGTAAGTTTGACAAGAATAACTACAAAGTGTCGGGTGGACTAAATGGTGTCGGTGTATCATGTGTAAATGCGCTTTCATCACACTTAAGAGCAGAAGTCCATAGAGATGGTAAAGTAGTTGTACAAGAATTTAGCGAAGGGAAGCCAAAGTATTCTGCAAAGCAAGTAGGAGAAACGGATAAAGATGATACGGGTACTACAATCACGTTTCGTCCAGATGATACTATTTTCGATGAAGTCAATTTCAAATACGAAAAACTATCTGGAAGACTACGTGAAATGTCTTTCTTGAATAAAAAAGTAACTCTAAATCTTACGGATGAAAGAGACTTAGATGAAGAGGGAAATGCAAAATTTGAGACTTTTTATAGTGAAGAGGGATTAGTAGAATATGTACAATATCTTGATGAGGCAAAAACGCCTATTCTCGAAAAACCTATTTTTATCGCAGGAGAAGACAATGGTGTATTTGTAGATGTAGCAATGCAGTACAATACAGGATATTCTGAGAGTTTGACTTCTTATTGTAATAATATTAGTACATACAATGGTGGTACACACGTTTCAGGTTTTAAGCGTGCTATTACGCATTATTTCAAAAAATATGGAGAGCAAAATGGCTTTTTCTCAAAGTTGAAATTTTCTGTTTCGGGAGAAGATTTTAGAGAAGGATTGACAGCAGTTATCTCTGTAAAAGTGCCTAATCCACAGTTTAAATCACAGACTAAGGATGAGTTGACAAACTCTGAGCTAGTAAGCCTAGTGTCGAAGACTGTTGGAAAAGTATTGGAATATTTCTTGGAAGAAAATCCTACTGAAGCCAAGCAAATAATAGATAAAGTAATCATTGCAGCTACCGCTCGTCATGCAGCACGTAAGGCACGTGAAGCAGTACAGCGTAAAAATGTTTTTTCAGGCGCAGGATTGCCAGGAAAATTGGCAGATTGTTCAAACAAAGATCCTGAAGCATCAGAGATATATTTGGTAGAGGGAGATTCGGCAGGTGGAACAGCCAAGCAAGGACGTGATCGTTCTTTTCAAGCGATTATGCCATTGAGAGGAAAGATCTTGAATGTAGAAAAAGCACTAGAGCATAAAATCTACGAAAACGAAGAGATTAAAAATATGTTCATGGCACTCGGTGTCCGTATAGGTACTGAAAACAATGAAAAAGAACTCAATTACGAGAAGCTACGTTATCACAAGATTATCATCATGTGTGATGCCGATGTAGATGGTAGCCATATTGTGACATTGATTTTGACATTCTTTTTCCGTTATCTCAAGCCATTGGTAGAGCAAGGATATGTTTATATCGCAGCGCCACCACTTTATTTAGTGAAAAAAGGGAAAGAATTTCAATACTGTTGGGATGATAAAGAGCGTGATGAGGCTGTAACTCGTATCGGAAAAGGAAAAGATGGTTCTGTAGGTGTACAACGATACAAAGGTCTTGGAGAGATGAATGCTGACCAGTTATGGGAAACTACAATGGATCCTGATACACGTACATTGCGCCAAGTCACTATAGATAGTGCAGCAGAAGCAGATCATGTATTTTCTATGTTGATGGGAGATGAAGTACCGCCTAGACGTGCTTTTATAGAAAGTCATGCAAAATATGCGAAAATAGATGTGTAACTTTTTAAGTGCACAATAAAATTGAAACGCCCAATTATCGTATAGATATTGGGCGTTTTGTGTATATACAATATATTGTATGAAGGTGTTTTTTTAAATGATGAAACTCATATTGATGGATTTAAAATTATAGGATTACCCTTTTAGGTAGCACTGTATTAGATTGATTTTCAATAGCTAAAACTTATATTTATCGCAAAATGATTTATTTCATTCTAAAATTATGTGATAAAAATTCATTCACATTAGGAAGAGCAAGCTTTTACTGATAAAAACCTTGCGACTTAAACAGGTAACCCTAATTTTATAATTGATTTTTATTTGTAAGAAACTGTTGTATTATTTAAAGCGATTCAAATTTTATTCATATAGACATTGACAAGTGCTTTAATCTTAAATTCTACTAACTCTCCATTTTCGTAGGTGTAAAAATTGACGTTTCCATCTACTTTTGTTTTATATTTTCCATCGCCTAGGTTTTCTATAGGAGCAAATGCATTGATACGTTCTACATAGACTTCGCTTATGCCTACGGGTTCTTTAAAAAACATTTCAGTAGAAGTAAATTTGATATCTTTTTCTACATCTTTTTTATTCCCATTTTTATCGTAGAAATAATATTGACTGCCTTCGTATTTGATTTCTATGAACTCTTGTTCTCCATTGTATGTCTTATCAAAAGTTAAAGATGTCATTTTTCCATTCTTGTAGCTCATCTTTAAGTCCGTGACAAGTGTATATTGCTTAAAAAATATTTTAGCAGAAGCGCTAGATTTTATTTGATATGAGGTGCTTCCATCACCATTAGTACTTTTTACAGCAGTTCCATTGCCTACTATTTTGTTGAGTACTTGTATCTCGTAGTTGTCTGTTTGTCCAAAAACAGATAAGCTAAAAGTTGCTAAAAGAATAAAAAGTAATGTACGCATAGTCTTATTTTGTAAGTAAAGTAAGCGATAGTCATGCCAAAATTGAAATAGATGAGTTATCCTATGCCTAAAGATATACAAAAAATATTATTTCTCCCAACCGAATCCTAGTGTCAAAAACAAACTGCGTCCATCACTTGGGATAATGCCTGGACCAGGATAACCTACAGCTCTGCGCGTAAAGTAGCGATTGTCTGTTAGATTATTGATGTTAGCTTCGAGTGAAAACCATTTATAGCTGTATTTGGCAGACATATCTACTGTGTAATAGCTTGGGATAATACCATTGACAGCATCAGATGTAAATTCTGTATTGGTAGCATCAGTGAATTGTTCGCCAGTGTAGCTGTATTGTCCACCTATTTGTAGGTTTTTCCATTGAAAAGAAAGTCCTGTTTTGGATAAAATAGATGGAACGAGTTCTACTTTCTTGTCTTGAAAAGCCACTTCATCTGATTTGATATATTTTCCGTCTATCCATGAGAAATTGGTGAAGAGTTTTAAACTAAAATCTTTATTTATTTTCTTTGATAAACGTAGCCAATCTATTTCTACTACAGATTCTAGTCCGAATGTACGAGAAGCTGAGATATTCGTGCGGAAGCGATACGTATTGAACAGTACACTGTCTGATTTTAAAGCAAAACCTATGCGATTAGCATATTGTAAATAGAAAAAGCTCACATCATACGCCAATATATCTTTGATAACCCCTCTTGCGCCTATATCCGCATTAAATCCTTTTTCATCTTCGAGATTTTCATCTACACGGATATTTGGATTTGAAATACGTAAATCATTAAAATTTACCGCTCGATAATTCTGTGAAAAACTAGCATAAATTTCTTGATTTTCTTTTGGTTTAAAACTTAAACCCAAGCCTGAAATAAATAGATAACGATTGCTCTTTTTTATGTCATTGAAAGTAGTATCTATCAAAATATTACCTGCCAAATCAGTGCTTGTCTCTCGATAATATCCGTCCGCTTTTGTATTTATATTTTCAAATCGAATACCAGGCGTTATCGTGAATTTCGGATGTGGACGAAAGATATTTTCTGCAAAAACGGCAATATTTCTACTCGGAAAATCATAATCAGAACCCTCTAGTTTTTCAGGATTGAGATAAGTGAAACTCGCTTCATATCCATCATTGGCATTACCTTGCTTTTTAGTCGTATGTCCACTGTACAATCGTGTTCCTATTACCAGTGCTTGTAATTGATTTTTGATATTATATTTGATAAGCAATTTACTTTCATTGCCTATGTTTTGATATTTGTCGACCAATAATTCTCTTTCATCTAATGGATCTGTACGAGTAATATTTCCTAAAAAACCTACTGCATTTCTTTGTGCTATTAAGGCAAAAGTTTTAGATTCTACTTTGATTCTATTATTAAACTTGTACGAAACATGTACTTCTGGTAAATGCCATTTTACTTGAAACCAATTTCGCTCACGGATAGATTGTTGTGCGTCATCTTCAAATAGAACATCAGTCAGTCCACCAGCTTGTTGTGCTTTGTAAGTGTAGTAAGTATATTGAATGCCATAAGATAGCTTTTCTGATGCTTGGTGATTAATGTTTACATAGCCAAAATAAGCATCGAATCCACTATTTTCTCGCCAACCATTTCCTCTTTTGTATTGAAAAGCGGCAAGGTATGAAGTCTTCTCTTTTGTACCACTTAGCTGATTGTAGGTATCGAAAAACCCAAAACTTCCTACAGTTTGTCTGCTTTCAATGGCGAGAGTGGTTTTTTCAGCAGGTGTTTTCAACTGATAATTGACCATGCCACCAAATTGTGTTCCGTATTGTAAAGCAGCAGCACCTCTTACTACTTCTATTTTCTCTAGCATTTCGGCAGGAGGGACGTAGTATGCATCAGGATACCCTAGCGCATCGGCACTTATGTCGTATCCATTTTGACGAATATTAAAATTGCTACTTCGCTCTGGACTCAGCCCTCTTCCACCTATTTCGGTACTCAGTCCTGCTCCACTGCTTTCCCATATATTGAGTCCTGATACTTTGGCATATATCTGCCTACTATTGTTTGTAGAGAGATTGGCATTTATTTTTTCGATGACAATTTTTTCTGATTTCTTCGATTCAAAAATCATCATATCTTCTATAGCACGCAGTTGCAATTTTTCTATACTATTCGCTTCATCTTCTATTGTTACCTCATTTATTTCTTGAGAAAGTGGTTGAAGAATAATGATAGTTATATTCTTTGCTCGAAAGTCAATACTTTTTTGTAAACTCTTATAGTTTTCTTTAAAAATGCTGAATGATAAGATTTGTGGTTCGTTAATATTAATATGGATAATTCCATTTTTATCACTACTGTATGAAATCGAATTTTCAATGCAGAAAGCTGTGATATCTGTTAGAGGCTGTGCATTCTCGTCTTGAAAATAAATTTTGTATTGCGCAAAAACGCTAAAAGAAATACAAGTTAATAATATGGATAGTAGTGATTTCATTTTAGTGGTAAAATCCAATTTTTTGAAGAAAAAGAGTCATTAATTTGTGCCAAATTCACATCTTTATCAATAAACAATTGACTTGGTCGTCCATTGAGTGTTACATATATTTCAGCAGTGACACTAGGGGCTACAAAGCCTTGACGAGTATAATCTTCAGCTAGTAAATGCGCATATTGTAGAATGAAATCGGGTTGTGTACTCATCATTTTTTCCTGATTTGGCTGCAAATATCTTGAATTATCTGCAATCGCTACTCTATCTGAGGCACTATCTTTTATATAAAATGTTGCATATCCTGCTTTTTCCATCAACATGACACGCCATGAAAAGCGATAGCCCTGTTCTGTCCAAAATAAAGAGTTGTTGTACAGTACATATCTAAAAGGAAAAAGAAGATGAAACCCTATCCAAAGAGACAGAAGTATTACTGTAAGTTTGGTCGTTTTTTTAGTAAAAATTTCTTTTTGATGATTGCCTTCATCTAGTACTTTATTTAGCCCAAAAAATGATAATAATTGCTTGTGAAAATTAGCAGAAAAGAAAATCAACGTCAAGCCTATCATAAAGAATGGGAACATACCAATAGGAAAAAGCAGCCAAGTCATTAGATGAAAACCAACTATTGCTAGATACGCCCAAGGACGAGTTTTTTTACTGATAAGAAAAAAGAAAATGGTAATATCGAAAAATGCACCAGCCCAGCTGAAAGCATAAGCTGTCCATTGCTGAGTGAATAGATGACCTAGCAATGGGAAATTTTCATGAGCAGGTAGCCATATTTTCATAGGTAATGCTTGAAATAGCCAATCTGAATTCAGTTTTGCAATTCCTGCATAGAAATATAAAATACCGATTTGAAGTTTTAGGATATTGATAGTCCAAGCTGAAACTTCACTTGCTTTTTTCTTGAAGATATAAGTATCTAAGGCGAAATGTTGGTTGGCAGGCAACCATATCATCAGAAAAGCAATAAGTGAAATGAAATAATAATGATTGAGGTAATTAGTCGCATCTATCAGTTCGACATAAGTAAAAAGGAAAAAAAATGTAATGATAGCTGCTCGATAAAATAAGCCTAAAACAATGAGTATGGATGTTAATAATATAAATGCAAAAACAAAATAGATATAAGGCTCTCCAATATTTTCAATCCAATGGAATCCATAAAATTTAAAGTGAAATGAAGGAGTGATGTATAAGTCTTCTATCCATCCATTTGCCCAAAATCGGATCGTACTAATCGCCATTAGAATCCCAAATAAAATGCGGAAAGTAACTAAGGGGAGGATGGATGTTTTGGTGGAAGTTAGCTTTTTTAAAGTGTTTTGGAATGACAACTTTGAAAAACACACCCCTAAGTCCCCTCTCCAGAGGGGACTTTTTGCTTGGTTATCTTTTTCTAGTCTTGTGTCTTTCATCTCAATATCTCATAGTCTAATCATCTCACCGTCTAAAAGTCTCAATGTCTATAGGCTAGTCCCCATCATTATCTTGATAGGTAATCAAAACGCCCAATGCAGAGGATAAATCAACTTTGAGCAAAACTATCATTTGTTGCATCTTATTGTAAGCAACTTGTACATCTGCTTGGTCATTGATTACAGCATCTGATAATACGCCATCTATCTGGTTAAGAGTAGCTGTGATTTCATCAAATTTTGCTTCAATATTCTGTGCTAAATCATCTCTTTTTAAAGCACGAAGGTTATCATCAAGTCCTAACCCTGTTTTACCCAAGTATAATTCTTTTAGCTGTGCAATACTCTCTTTGGCTAAAGCAATAGAATTTCCGCTATAGAAGGCTTCTGTCTTATCTGCTTGGGGAGTACCTAGACTTCTTACTCCTAGAGGAATTCCTATTTTCCCATCACGAATATGTGTTTCAAAGTCAAGATTGATTTCATTGACAAGCATTCCTAGAGAGCTGCCTACATCCGTACCATTTTGTGATTTGAATTGTGCTAAATATGAATTATTCCACTCATCAGCAACTGTATTTGTTTTCGTTTTTATTTGAGTAGAGACATCTTCGAGATATGTTTTCGCATTTTGATTATTGTAAAAAGCGATGATGTCATTATCATTTTCGGCTACGCCAAATAATAAATAATCCAAAGCAGGAAATCCTTTTGCATCTATATTGCTCGCTGTTTCGAGATTGTATGATCCGTTTGTGATATTGTCTTGTACCAAGTCTGTGTCCGTAGGATAAGTATTGACTACAGTACGCAAAGATGTCATACCTGCAGGGCCAAATTCAAAGGTAGAGCAGCCTTGCCAAGCAATCTGAGTGGCGAGTAGTTTTTCTCTAGCTATTTCAAGTGATGCGGCATCAAGATTTGTTGTGAAGTTTGTAATGGCATCATGGAGTTCATCACTTTTTTCTGCCAAAATATCGTAGCGATTTACAATTATATTCTCGCCTATATTTTTGAGCATCGCATCTCTGTCAAAATCTGTGGTATTATTTTGACTGTCATCACCACAGCTTTGTATCGAAAACAAAGAAATGAACAAAAGTAATAAAGTAAAGAGTTTTTGGGTTTTCATGATATGCTATTTGCTAATCAATTGTTTTTTAAAGTCCGTCTTTTACAGCATCAAGACCGTATACTGAACTTAAGTTATTTTTTGCAGTAGTTAAATCTCCTGTCGTCACATCTAGGAAGTAAGGAACTGGTTGTGGTGAACCTGGAGGAGTTGTTTCAAATAAACCTAAAGTTGCTAATAAATCTGTTGTGCTTATCAATTTGTCGCTATTGTAATGCAATGACATGATAAAAGCATAAGCCTCAGAAAGTGCATGATTTCTCAATGCATCATCAGAAAAATTAGCTTGTGCACTGTTGAGATAATGAATAGCTGTTGTTGCCAATACCATTTCCCATTCCGCTCTAACTTGTGCTGCGGCTTCGTTTTTCATTTCATTATTTTTATTAGATATCGCCCATCTTCCTTTGATAAATTGAATCATTACTTTGTCTGTAGTATTCAGTCCTACTAGTTGTCCGACTTCACTATATTTAGCATGATAACGCGCTTCTCCATTATCAATTTTTATCTCAATATTGCTTCCTTTTAAATCTTTTGGTGCACCAAAGTATCCAAATGCTTCATCCCAGTGGTGTTCCATATCTGTGCCTTTTCCGTCAGTTACGGTCGTATTGTCTACACCTGTACCTATTTTACTTTCTCTTGTATAACTTTCGGCAGCTTGGTAGTAAAAAATGGCGCCCATCAATCCTTTTTCAATGATTTGAGTGTACTCTACGCCATATTCATCAAAGAAATAGGCTTTTGATCCACTTGTAGCTACACCTGCTTGGTTAGGTGCCCAAGTATTTCCTGCATCTACACTTTTGGCAGCCAATCTTCCCATCATATATTCAAATACAAAATCATTGTATGCAGCTCCTTGCGCAGAGTAGCATTTGTTTTTGAGTTGCTTTGTTGTGCTGTTCAATTCACTATCTGCAAAAGGTGAGTTTTCATTGGCAAACATATTGGCCAATACTGCACCATCTATAGTTTGTCCGTTATTTGCTTTTTTCATTTCGGTAGTCAATTCTGCTAACATATCCAATCTAGCTGTCTGCCCGCTGTAGCTTACATTGTCAAAATTGTAAGTAATTGGTAATTGAAAATCTTCATTTTCTATAGCATCTCCATCGCATGAAATTGTAAGGCTCAATCCTAGAAAAATCATTATCGGTAAAAAGTATTTATGCATTATTTTTATTTAGACTTGTTATAAATTGAGTGCAAATGTAAACCGATTTTTTATTCTAGCAAAGCTATTTAGAATTATTTTAAATAAAAAAAGCCTAGCAATGTTGCTAGGCTTTCAGGTGTTGTTTGTTGAGTGAGCATTAATCCACTAATTCTTCAATTTTTTCTTCTAAATAATATTCATCACCTTCTACATATCCGCTATGTGTATAGACGATATATCCATCTTGGTCTATTAGCATTGTGTATGGTACAGTCTGAAAATTGAGCAATCTTTTTAAGTCAGAATTGCTGTCTAAAAGTACCGTGTAATCCCATGCCTGACCATCTACATAAGTTTTTACTTTTGAAGTGTTACGTGCATCATCTATAGATATGGCTACGATTTCCATATCATAATCATCTTGCCAATCTTCATAAAGATCTGCGATGTTATTCAATTCTTTTTTACATGGAGTACACCATGTTGCCCAAAAACTAAAAACAGTGATTTTTCCATCTTCGCCAAAATCTGCAACATCTACTTTGTTTCCTTGCGTATCGAATAACTCAAGATTCGGCAATTCTTTTTTCGTAAACATTTCTTTTGCTTTACTGTCATCATCTTGCGCTACAAGAGTAGCTGCGATAAATAAAAACAGGATACTTGTTGTGATATATTTTTTCATGGTTTAAGTATTTTGATTTGGTATAAAACAATCATTGTGCCATTTTTTTAAAATAACAATTGCTAATATCCTAAAAATAATGTCAGATAAAGAAGAAACTGGGTATATATTTTCTCACTTTTCTAATAAAATAATCCACAAAAGTTAATGATAAGAAACAAAAAAGCCTTGCAAGATGCAAGGCTTTAAAAGTGGGGTGGGGCGGGTTTGAACCGCCGACACATGGATTTTCAGTCCATTGCTCTACCAACTGAGCTACCGCCCCTTGTTTTAAGAGAGTGCAAATATAAGACAAATTATATTTCTTGCAAGCCACTTTTAAAATTCTTCTGAAAGATTTTTCATTTTGTATCTTTACGGCTATAAATATTCAATATGAGAATTGTAATAGCGGGTGCTGGAGAAGTAGGAGTTCACTTGGCAAAATTATTGGCTGAAGAGCAGCATGATATTATTATTATAGACAAGAATACAACTCGACTAGAGTATGTAGAATCGCATATTGATGTTTTTACCATAAAAGGAGACGCTACATGTCCTACTATTTTGCAAGAAGCCAATGTGTCAAAAACGGATTTGCTTATCGCTGCGACTAGCATAGAAGCCAATAATATCACAAGCTGTATCTTAGGTAAAAAAATGGGGGCAAAGCGTTGTATCTCTCGAATTGGAAATGCCAATTTGTTTGACGATAGTATAGTAGATATGCAAGCACTAGGGATAGATTCTATGATATCACCGGAGCGAATGGCTGCTAATGAGATAAAACGCCTTATCAAACGTTCTGCATTTACAGAAAGTTTTGAATTTGATGGCGGGCAACTCAATCTTGTAGGTATTCATGTTGAGCAAATGTCATCTCTCATAGGAAAGCAAATAAAAGAAATCGCTCAAGAGCAATCTGAATTGAATTTTCTAATGGTCGCTATCAATCGAAAAGGATACACGATTATTCCTAGAGGACATACGCGTATAGAATTGGATGATTTTGCGTATTTCGTGACTAAGTCAGAAGGAATGACGGCTATAGCAAAATTGACAGGAAAGCCTCAGATAAAAGCCCACAATGTCATGTTGCTTGGCGGGACAAAAATAGGAATCGAAGCAGCAGAATTGCTTTCTAAAAAATATCATATAAAATTGATCGAAGAAAATCCTGAAAAATGTTTCGAAATTTCTGATCGACTTAACAATGTATTAGTCATCAATGGTGATGGTAGAGATGTAGAATTGCTCAAGGAAGAAAATATCGAAGATATGGATGTCTTTGTAGCGGTTACAGGAAATTCGGCTGCTAATATTATGTCATGTTTAGTCGCAAAAGCACATGGTGTAGCCAAGACGATAGCTTTGGTCGAGAATATGAACTATATTCAACTTTCGCAAATGGTGGGAATAGATACAATGATTAATAAAAAGTTGTTGGCTGCTAATAACATTTTTAGGCATATTAGATCGGGAGAAGTATTGTCTCTTGTAAGCGTACACGGAGTTGAAGCAGAAGTTTTAGAATTTAATGTCAAAGCAGGAACAAAAATCACAAAGAAGACTATTAAGGATTTGAAATTTCCAGAAGGAGCTGTCATTGGTGGTGTGATACGAAATGGAGAAGGAATGATAACGCTCGGAGATTTTCAGATACAAGAAGACGATCATGTTGTAGTATTTACTATTCACGACAAAATATATGCTGTCGAAAAATTTTTCAATTAAAAAGTAATCAGTGAAGTTAAATTGGAAGATAATCACGAGTTTTTTGGGAATGTTATTGATTCTCAATGGGACATTTATGGTTTTGGCGACATTGCCCGGATTTATCATGGGTGGAGGAGTGCAAAGCATGTTTTTGGCAGGAGGCGGTTCTATTTTTCTTGGCGTTTTGCTGCGGCTGATGTCAAGAGGATTTGACAAAAATATAGGAAAACGAGAAGGTTATCTTATTGTGAGTTTGGGATGGTTAGTAATGACGCTATCGGGTTGTTTGCCTTATTTTTTGAGTGGCGTTATTCCTAGTCTTCCCTCTGCGATATTTGAATCAGTCTCTGGATATACTACCACAGGAGCATCTGTACTTAATGATATAGAAGCAGCTCCTCATGCGATATTGATGTGGCGAAGTATCACGCATTGGATAGGAGGAATGGGGATTATTGTACTGACAGTTGCTATTTTACCTATACTGGGAATTGGAGGAATGCAGCTATTTACAGCCGAAGCACCAGGTGTGTCTGCGGACAAGTTGCACCCAAGAATAACAGGAACAGCCAAGCGTCTTTGGTTTATCTATGTAGGAATAACAGTCGTAGAAATGTTTTTGCTCAAGATAGCGGGAATGACATGGTTTGATGCGCTCAATCATGCGATGTCCACTGTCTCTACAGGAGGGTTTTCTACTAAAAATGCAAGTATTGCTGCTTACCAGTCGCCATTGATTCAGTATATTATTATTGCATTCATGTTTATTTCAGGCATCAATTTCTCCTTAGTTTATTGGGGGATAAAAGGAAAATTAAACAAAATATGGAAGAATGAAGAGTTTCGATTTTATCTGATTATAGTATTTGTCTTTACACTTATCTGTACAGCTATTGTGTTCTTTAGTACTCCATCTGGTGTAGAAAAATCATTTAGAGATAGTCTATTTCAAGTAGTAGCTTTTATCACGACTACAGGATTTGTGACAGCTGATTTGACCAATATACAAGGGGCCTTTATTCTGAAAATCATCTTTTTCCTATTAATGTTTATGGGCGGTTCGGCAGGTTCTACAGCAGGAGGTATCAAGATGGTTCGTCATTTGGTAATATTCAAAAATAGCTTTCTAGAATTTAAACGACTACTTCATCCCAATGCGATTATTCCTGTGCGCTACAATGGACGAGCGATAAAGGATAAAATAACGCATAATATCATGGCATTCTTGATTATGTATTTTGGTATTTTTGCGATTGGGAGTTTAGTGATGTCTTTGACAGGTTTAGACTTTGAAACTGCTTTAAGCTCCGCAGCTACATCACTCGGCAATGTGGGACCAGGACTTGGACAAGTTTGTCCTACTTGCAATTTTTCAGGTATTTCTTCTTTCGGAAAACTGTTTCTCTCTTTCTTGATGCTTATCGGACGACTAGAGATTTTTACCGTTTTGATTTTGTTTTCTCCTTTCTTTTGGAGGAAAAGCTGAGGCTTTTTTTAGTATTGAGTATATAGATGTTAGTAATAAGTACGTAGTAGCTAATATTTAGTACTTTTTATAGTTGCGCTTATCGGTCTCGTGTATGAGCAGTAGCGGATCTAAACGCACTAAACTGTCAGATAGTACCGACCTTT
>JBMZDS010000008.1:0-16251 GCA_049614465.1 Chitinophagales bacterium | reverse complement strand
AAGATTTGATCAAAAATACTTAAAAAACACCCCAAACGATGCCAAAACTTAAATTTTCAGCGCTATTTATCGCCATTTTCACAACTTTTAGCCTTTTCGCGCAAGAAGAATGGAATTTTCTACTCAACTATGAAAAACTCACTACTGTAGAAGTAGAAGAACTACAAGAAAGATGGAAAAAAAATCATGTGCCTGAACTGATGATTCCAATCAATTATACTGTAGAAGGCTACAATGTACAATATCGTACTAAATGGCATGACGGTACAGAGATAATGGCTTCAGGTGTATATTGGGTACCAAAAGATATTGATGTAAAAATCCCTTTGATGGTTTACAATCATGGAACTGTTGTACGTCCTGATAGAAATCTAGGATTTAATGGTGAAGAAAATATCTGTATCGGATTTGCAACAGATGGTTATGGCGTACTTTTTCCTGACTATATAGGACTCGGACAAGGCGATAGTACTCACTTGTATCAGCATGCAGATAGTGAAGCACAAGCAGGAGTAGACATGCTCCGTGCTATTCGTGAGCTCAACAAAGAGTTGGATTTGGTATGGAATCAAGAATTATACATTACGGGTTATTCGCAAGGAGGACATAGTACACTTGCGCTTCATAGAAAACTACAACAAGAGTACAGCACAGAGTTTAAAGTAACGGCATCTTCTCCTATGTCAGGGGCATATGATATGGCAGGGGCACAAAGTGTAGTCATGTTTCAGCCATACACACAGCCATTTTACTTGCCTTATCTATTAAAATCTTACAATGAAATTTATGATATTTTCCCAGAAGATGAGTTTTTAGATATCTATAATGAGCCATATGATTCGTTGATTCCTCTATATTTTGAAGGAAATCATGGTATTGGCGATATCAATGCGATGATGCCCGAAATACCCGCAGATGTCATTAAAGAAGATTTTGTCAACGAATTTAAGTCTAATCCCGAATTTCCTTTTTTAGTTCATCTAAAAGAAAATGAAGTGTACGACTGGAAACCCGAAGCTCCTGTACAATTTTGCTATTGCGAAAGTGATGAAGAAGTGTTTTATCAAAATACATTAGTTGCCTATGACAAAATGAAAGAAAATGGTGCAGAAGATATTGTAAAACGTATGGTGGGTAAAAATCAAACACATGGACAATGTGCTATTTTCACTTCCATGCAGACTAAGTTTTTCTTCGATAGTATAAGAGCAGGTGATGAAAATGGTAATAAAGGACCTATCTTTAAGAGACTACTCCTTAGCCTAGCCAAAACACAAGTCAATAATAAACCAGACAAAAAGAAAAAGAAGAAATAATGAGCCAATACAATTTTGACGAATACTTTCGCTACTATATAGAACTGGTCAATAAAACGGATATCATCTCTGCAATGCAAAACAACAAAGATGAAGTCATTGCTCTTTATCAATCATTTGCTCAAGAAAAGGGGAACTTTGCATACGCTGATGGGAAATGGACAATCAAAGAACTACTTGCCCACATTATAGATTGTGAACGCATATTTTGCTATCGTGCATTGCGATTTGCTAGAAATGACAAAACAGATTTGAGAGGATTTGACCATGATGAATATGTAAAGTATGTCAATGTCGAAAAGAGAAGTATCTCGAATCTACTTGATGAATTTGTTGCATTACGCGAAAATAGTCTTCACCTATTCAAAAGTTTTGATGAAGAAATACTGACAAGAAATGGCACAGCCAATAATCTTACAATTGATGTAAAATCACTTGGATATATGGTAAGTGGACATTGCACACATCATTTAAGAGTTATTAGGGAAAAATATATAATTTAGATAAGATTATAGTACTATTAATTTTAAACACTTTGAAATAAATTAAAACAATGTCTTTAAGTTCTAATTCAATTATACATTTCACAAAGACCAGTTCAGCATTAAAAGGAATACTACAAAATAATTTCAAGGTGAAATATTGCCATGAAATGATTAACCTAAAAAACGCATTAGATTATGCCGCCCCAATGGTTAGTTTTTGTGACATTCCTCTTTCACAAATAAAAGAACATGTTGGAAAGTACGGGACATATGGCATAGGCTTATCAAAAGAATGGGCTCAAAAGAATAAATTAAATCCAGTAATTTATCTACAATCCAATCCACATTTAGCAAATAGTATCGATGACAGCTATGTAAATATAGCCTTAGGAAAAAATTTTGAATGGCAAAAATTAACTGAAGAACAAAAAAATTGGTTAAACATATTGAGGTATGTTAAAAATTATGAAGCTGATTTATCTAGGGGTGGAGAAATAATAAAAAATTACCGATTTTCAGATGAACGTGAATGGAGATATACTCCAGATTATAGAGAATGTGCGGAAATGGCAATTAATCCTTTTTTCTACAAAACGGAAGCACAAAAAACAGCAATGAATAAAAAAATTGAAAATTTAAGATTGAATTTTGGACCAAATGACATTAAGTATATTATAATAGAAAAAGAAACTGAAATTTCCGAATTTGTAGATATTCTTAAAAAATCAAAAGGAACAGAGTATAGCTATGATGATGTTGAGAGATTGATGACAAGAATAATTACTTCAGAACAAATCAAAACAGATTTATAATTAATTATGACTTCTCAATATAGTAAATCTCATCTTTCACATTGAATATAATAAATTTTGACAATAAATATTAATTAATAATAGTCAAAAGAAATTAAGTAGACTACTTACATATCATAAATCACTACCTTTGCACTCCAAAAAAAAATGTCAACGACCACTACACAAAATATTGACGCAAGTAAAGCACTTCCTGTGATGGAACACTTCTACACCATACAAGGTGAAGGAGCGTATCAAGGGCAAGCCGCCTATTTCATCAGACTAGCAGGTTGTGATGTAGGCTGCTCATGGTGTGATGTCAAGGAAAGCTGGCAAGCTGATGAACATCCTATTCATACAATAGATGAAATCATCGACTGGATAGCAGATTGTCCTACAAAAATAGTCGTCATAACAGGTGGAGAACCATTAATGTACAATCTCGATACATTGACAGCACGCATTCAAGCTTTAGGAAAAAGAACGCATATCGAAACATCTGGTGCTTATCCATTATCTGGAAAATGGGATTGGATTTGTCTCTCTCCTAAAAGATTTAAAAAACCGCTAAAAGAATGCCTTCAAGCTGCTCATGAGTTGAAAACAATCATTGCACACAAAAATGATTTTCGTTTTACAGAAAAACATACGGAACACATCTCAGACAACTGCCTTCGATTTTTACAAGCAGAGTGGAGTGTTCGTGAAGAAGTCTATCCTATGATTGTCAATTTTGTTCGTGAAAATCCAACATACCAAATCTCGGTACAAACACATAAATATATAGATGTACCTTAATCAATAGGTATAATCGTAGATTTTACTACTACTTTCCTTAGAATATATTAGGCTTTACAATAGTCGTATCACGCATAGTTCAGAAAATTTCTTATATTAGTCGTCTGATAGTTTGAAAAATGATGAAAATATGTCCCTATGAGTTATTCTCTTGACCACTCTTCCGAAAGTAAAAAACGTATGCACTACTCACCCAATATGCTCTCTTGTGTAGATAATGCACTTGAAAATCAAAAAATAATAGCGATAGAGTACGACTCTAGAGAAAAAGGAACATCTAATAGAATGGTAGAACCCATGGCACTTATCTATAAAAATAGAAAAAGACATCTTGTAGGTTGGTGTAGACTAAGAGAAGCATGGCGTACTTTTCGATTAGACAGGATTTCACTCGTCAAAGTAATGTGTGAAGATTTTAATAAAAGAGATGGGTTTAATGTCGAAGAATTTGAAGTCGATGATGAAGAATTTTATGACAATAACGGAACCAATACTGATACCTAGCAGAATCCCCTTCCACAATTGAGTAGAAGGGGATTTTCATTTTTAGTCAGTAATATTCCATTACGCTAAAGACCATCTTTTTCTCCAATAAAAAACTATCGAAAACAAAACCATCAAGCTCATTGACAGTAACGCTATAGTCATTCCTCCTCCGCTATTCGGCAAATTGATTATTGGTATGAATCCACCTTTTTTGTATTTTTTCTTTGCTCTATCGTACTTGTTTTCATAAGTATTGACATAATACTCATATTCATCAATATCCCATCCTGTAAGATAAGCAAGCTCATCTAGTTCATTTTCTCGTCTATCTAAGACTGTTTCATAATAAGTAACTGCTTCTTCACATTCTAGCACACCTGTCACAGGATGATTCATAATATATCGTCCTTGATAGTTTGTTTTGTTTGGTGTAGCTTGAAATTGTAAATCTTGCGGAAAATGATCTCTATCATACTTTACATGTAAGCGTGTGATAAATAAATCTGCCGTATAATCCGAACTTCCCCATCCACCATTATAGTTTTGCTCCGCCCAAAATACGCCTGCATCTGACAACTCTGCATAAGTAGGAGGCGTAGTAGCACAAGGGTCACATTTTGTATAATTGCTAGAACTCAAATCCCAGCTATACTCCAAGAAAACCGAATTACGTCCATTTCTTTTATATGCTTTTTCAAACAAATCTTTGTAAAACTGTCCAAATTGATCTTTAACGAAAGTAGGTATCTCTTTATTAGAAGGGATTTCTACTGTGCGATAATTTGTCGTCTCTACTCTTCCATCTTTTGTAAAAGCATATACAATCATATCTTGTGTATCTTCTGCATTTGCCATTCCAAGGCGGATAGGCAACATAAATTTATCAGATTCGTAAGTGATTTGTAATGGACGGAGATTCTCCTCTCCTAGTGCTAATTTTTCTTCTAGATTTACCTTCACTACAAAAAACTTCATATCACTCTTGATATACGGATCCAGTACTTCCTCAGCATCTTCTGAGATTTGATAGTCATTTTGAGTCAGCCAAGTTTTCAAGCCTTCAGACTCTTCCGCAGAAAGTATCAAAATATCATATTCACCTACTGTATATTCAGCTTCGATAGTCACACCTAAGTCCATTTCTTCTTCTTCCACAACCTCCATATCCATCGTCATAGATGTTGGCATTACCATCATACTTTCATCATACATATATCTATTATCCCAGCAAGGATTTTGATCATAATACTCTACTAATCTAGGACCAGAATAAGCATCTAATTTATCAAAAATATATCTATCTACGACTTTTATATCTTTCTCTTGCAAAATCGAAGGGACTGGTACCACCATAGCAAAGTCTTGAACATCTCCTTGAAAATCATTACTCATCGTGACTGTTGTCTGTTCCCCATCACGAGCCAAAATCACTTGCGAAGCTTTATTAAATAATTTTGCATCAGCTTTTGCGACATAAAAACCACAAAAACTCTTTCCTTCTTGTGGCAGCATTATTCCTATAGCAGCCACTATTATTAGCATTATTCGTTTCATATTTTTAAATTTTAGTTTGTTGTAAAAGTTATTTTATTAAAATTGGATATCATTTATTAAGAAAATTCCATTCATATTTTTTGGCGACAAATAGCTTATCGAAAAGCGGCACCAATGGTGATGCAAAAAACAAAACCCAAATAGGTGCTGCATATACATACATATAATTGCTCAGCAAAAAAGAAGCTACAGCGATACAAGTAGCCCATACAATACGTCCATTACGATGATTGGGCGTAGTCATAGGATCCGTAATCATAAAGAAAGTAAACAGCATAAGTGTACCACTACTCACTTGATGAATGAACACATCTACAGACCAACCTAGGTAAAAAACCGTACGAATAAATTGTAGACCACCAAAGACCAATAAGAAAGTCAAACTTGTATCTATACGATTGACTTTTTTCAAGACTAAAAACCCAAGTGCTCCTAGCATAAATATCCATACAAAATGGCTACCCCATTGCCCAGGACTTACCCATGCATCTCCTGTGAGAAAGATTGTCACTACTATCCCAAAATTAACAGGATTGAAAATGTGTTTATTCTTGTAGCGAATCAAAAACTTACTAGCAATAGCAATCGCTGCTGCTATAAACCCTGTCATATACAAATTGGTCTTGCAGAGTAGACAAAGTCCTAATGCAGTTATCAAAGCACTCTTGTAAGATTGATAGTTTTTTGTCGTAAAAAAAGCAGCTACCATCTGTACAAGCAACGCTACACCTATGATAATCCCATATCGCAAATAGTCAGTATTCCATTGTAAAAAGAAAATTCCCATCAAAAGAAAACTTCCGAGATATAATATCTGAAAATGTCTTGCATCATAGAAGAATGAGCGCAAATCATTTACAACTTTATCAAAATTCGTATAACCAATCAATAAATCCATTTTTTTATTGCTTTTGTGATAGAGATGTCGTATCTTATGACTTTCCATAATTTTTCAATAAAAAGATTTTAAAATCATATGATAAAGACCAAATTTTATGCTGATTTGCACTTGCATCCTACACTCAAATCTTCAAACTGGGGACTGAAGAAAAAAAAGAAGAACCCTTGGGAAACATTTGAGCATATAAAACCTGAAACACCCGCAGGAAGATATGCAATGCGAGCATCCATGGATTTGGCAAAATATACACAAGCCAATTTTGAAAAACTCATGCAAGGAAAAGTCAAAATTGCATTCCTATCTCTCTATCCTTTTGAAAGAGGCTTCTTTAATGTCAGAAATGTACCCAATCTTTTGACTTCAAAAAAAGCAAAGGTGGAAATGGTTGCCGTTAGTTCAGGCATGGGAAGAGAAAAAACAGAATACTATTTCAATCATACAGACTACTTCAAAGAACTAAATGATGAATATAATTTTATAAAAGAAAATCAAGGCAAATCTCCTTGTGGAAAATACAGCTACAAAATAGCGACTAGCTATAACGATATCAAAGAATCTTTAGCCAAAGAAAATGAACTATCAATAGTCCTCACTGCCGAAGGAGCACATGCTCTTTTTGACGAAAAAATGCTTTCAGGAAAATTGGATAAAGCCGCATTGAAAAAACGACTTGTGGAAAATATAGGGCAAATGAAAAGTTGGGAGCATCCCATGTCCTTCATTACACTGATGCATCACTTTTACAATGGACTAGGTGGACATGCCAAAAGTCTTACAGAGATAGGCAACTCACTACTCAATCAACGCAAAGGACTAGAACGCCCAATAGAAGGACTAGGACTAAGTGCTATGAAAGAATTGCTTTCTAACACCAATGGGCGCAGAGTGCTTATTGACTCAAAACATATGAGTCTACAAGTCCGTAAAGACTACTACAAATGGATACGCACTTATAACTATATCAACAAACATGATAATATTCCCATTATCTGTTCGCATGGTGGAGTCAATGGCTACAAGACTATGAGTGGAAGCCTCAAAAAGAAAGATACAATAGCAAAAAAGAACAAACACTATTTTTTCAACTGGGCAATCAATCTATCTGACGAAGAAATGAAGATAATCCATGAAACAAAAGGACTCATGGGTTTAATCATAGATAAAGGTAAATTAGCTGGTGGTCAAATTCTAAAAAAAATAGAAAAAGAAAGTAATAAAGCAATTGTCAAAGAAATGTACATGAAGCAAATATGGGATAATTTATTTCAAGGAGTGGAAGCAATAGGAAGCAAATCTGCATGGAATATTTTCTCACTAGGAACTGACTATGATGGAGCTATCAATCATGTCGAATTTTATGATGATGCAACAAAATTGCCTACACTATACGGAGATTTGTACGAATATCTAGATCGCACTCAATATCGCAAAAAACTATGGCATGGTTATCGCCCAGATGAAATCTTGCACAAAGTATTTCAAACCAATGCAATAGATTTTTTAGCACAAAACTTCAAATAACAAAATATACTTGCGATAATACATGAGAAAAGACACTAGTTCAAAATCACTCAATGAAAGAATTCTTCAACTAGAAGAAAAAGAAAAGCATTTGTCTGTCATAAATAGTTTTGCCAATGAAATCTTGCAACAGAATGACATAGATGAAATATTGTGGGCAATCGCAAAAAATGCAATAGCAAAACTTGGATTTGTAGATTGTGTAATTTATCTAATCGATAAAGAAGAGAATATACTCATACAAAAAGCAGCACATGGAGGAAAAAATCCAAAAGAAACAGAAATAAAAAATCAAATATCAATCCCAATAGGAAGTGGAATAGTAGGGACTGTAGCAGCAACAGGACAAGCAGAAATAATTGCGGATACAAGCAAAGATAAGAGATATATCACCGATGATGAAAATAGACTTTCTGAAATAGCTGTTCCTATTTTTGCTAATAATCAAGTCATTGGAGTCATTGATTCCGAACACCCCCAAAAAGACTTTTTTACGACTTATCATCTAGAGACATTGCAAACTATAGCCTCTATGTCTTCCGTCAGAATAATGAATGCTATTGCACATCAAGAACTAGAAAAACATAAAAATGAGCTAAAGGAAATAGTCAGTCTACGAACCGCTGACTTGTCAGATACCATATCTAAACTAAAAAACTCTAATGAAAATCTAGAACGATATGCACATACTGTATCACATGATTTAAAACAACCAATCAGAACGATTAACAACTTCATCACGCTAATCAAAGCAACAGAAAAAAACCTCTCACCAAATTCTATTCAATATGTAGAACTTATTACATCTAGTATAGAGAAAATCACAAAATTGCTAGATGAGCTACTCGAATATGCATCACTTTCAGAAAATAGTATACAGAAAAGCAAAGTCAATATCAATGATATTCTTGATACAGTAGAGCAAAATTTAACAAAGCAAATAATAGACGCTAGTTCATCCATTACTAAAGAAAAAATGCCTTCAATTGATGGTTATGAATCACTACTCATACAGCTATTCCAAAATCTAATATCCAATGCCCTCAAATTTCGACAAGAAGCAGTGCCTCATCAGATAAAAATCACTGTAACCGAAGAAGATGAGTTCTATTGCTTTAAGGTAATTGACAATGGGATAGGTATTGATATCTGCAAAGAGAAAAATGCTTTCAATATTTTCACAAGACTACATGATACAAAAAAATACGAAGGAACAGGTCTAGGTCTTAGTCTTTGCAAGAAAATAGTAGACATCCATCAAGGAACTATAAATGTCGAATCACAAGGCAAAAATCAAGGCTGTACTTTTCATTTTACACTCAAAAAATAAATAAACTTCTTGACTAAAAAATCTTACCAAACGCTCGTTTGGTTGCTATTCTTTTTTGCCGTACATTTGTCAAGATTTTTATCATTATTTAGAAAAAGAATAAATAAAAAACATGAAAATATTAGTCCCTATAAGCAAAGTGCCAGATACTACGGCAAAAATTGCTTTTACAGAAAACAACACACAATTTGACACTAATAATGTTCAGTTCATCTTGAACCCTACAGATGAGTGGTACGCACTCGTAAGAGCGATAGAATTGAAAGAAAAATTAGGTGGATCAGTCACAGTCATCAATGTAGGTGGCGCAGAAAATGACCAATTTATCAGAAAAGCACTTGCTGTAGGTGCAGACAATGCTGTACGTATAGATGGAGAAGCTAAAGACGGATTTTATGTCGCTTCACAAATCGCTGCTCATACAAAAGCAGAAAACTATGATATGGTTATCACTGGAAAAGAAACAATCAACTATAATGGTTCTCAAATAGGTGGAATGGTAGCAGAGATGTTAGATACTGCTTATGTTGGATTGGTGACAAAACTAGAAATGGAAGGCGAAACTGCTGTCATCCGTAGAGAAATAGAAGGTGGAGAAGAAATAGTAGAAGCCTCTCTCCCACTTGTAATCTCTGCACAAAAAGGATTGGCAGAGCAAAGAATCCCTAATATGAGAGGAATCATGCAAGCACGTACAAAGCCTTTAGCTGTAAATGCAGCAGTAGATGCTAATGCGATGGTTTCTATCAGTAGCTACGAATTGCCACCTGCAAAAACTGGCGTAAAACTCGTAGATGCAGACAATGTAGAAGAATTGGTTCGTTTGTTACACGAAGAGGCAAAAGCGATATAAGTCGTTTTTAATTTTTAATCTAAAAAAAGAAATATAAAATGTCAGTTTTAGTATATATAGATCAAGCCAAAGGACAAGCAAAGAAAGCAGGTCTTGAAGCAGCATATTATGCCAGCAAAGTAGCTGAGCAAATGGGCACAACAGCCACAGGTATTTTCTTAGGAGAAGCTAGCGAAAGTGACGTAGCAGCAGTAGGAAATGCAGGCGTATCAAAAGTATTGCATATCAATGAAGCAAAATTTAATGGTTTTGACTCAAAAGCATTTACAAAAGCAATCGCAGAAGCAGCAGATAAAGAAGGAGCAACTGTAGTAGTATTGTCATACAATCAAAATGGAAAATTGTTAGGTTCACGCCTTTCAGTAAGAATGCAAGCAGGGTTTGTACCTGGAGCAAATGGATTGCCAAATGGTGATTTTGTAGTAAGTAAAGCCGTTTTTTCTGGAAAAGCAGTTGCTAACTATACATTCAATACAGATAAGAAAATCATAGGAGTTACGCCTAATTCTGTTCCTCCTCAAAAAACAGATGCAACTGCAAGCGTAGAAGCATTTTCATCAAGTGTATCAGATGCAGATTTTGGCACTAAAGTAAGAAGTGTAGAAGTAGTAGATGGAGAAATTCCACTCACAGAAGCAGACAAAGTAGTATCTGCGGGTAGAGGATTGAAAGGCCCTGAAAACTGGGGAATGGTAGAAGAACTCGCTAGAGAAATGGGCGCTGCTACGGCTTGCTCAAGACCAGTTGCTGATGTGGGATGGAGACCTCACCATGAGCATGTAGGACAAACAGGTGTGATGGTACGTCCAGATTTATATATCGCTATAGGTATTTCTGGCGCTATCCAACATTTAGCAGGTGTCAACCAATCTAAAGTAATCGTAGTCATCAATAATGATGCTGAAGCTCCTTTCTTTAAAGCAGCTGATTATGGAATCGTAGGTGATGCATTTGATGTAGTTCCTAAATTCTTAGAAGCATTCAAAAAGTTTAAAGCAGCTCAATAATTTTTTTGGCATTAAAGTTGCAAAGTATAAAGGGTGGTAGAGATACTACCCTTTTTTTATTGAGTAAAATGAAGTTTCATTTTGGAAATACAAGAAAAAAATCATAACTTTAGTAACGAATCCTTTACATATCATAAATACTTAAACCAGAATCTATGAAACTAAAATTAACAATTGTATTAGTAGCTATAATGTCTGCTATGCACTTTACAGCTGATGCCCAAATTTCTTTTAGCTGTGAATACAGAGAATATTGCTATTGGAATGATCGTACAGAAGAATTTGAAGACTGTGAAGGCTATGAAGAAAGTTCACTTTTTGTGATGAACGAAGATGAAACAATGTTTACACACACTATAGAATCTATGAAGTCTGCTTACTACGTGTCAGAAAGCGAGTGGGACGAAGAGACCAATATATTTACATATACAGTGATTAGTGACGTTGGTAATGATTATATATATATGTTTTCGCCTGACGATTATGAAATAGGTGCATTATTCTACGATGATTATGACAACCTAGTACTATTGACATTCTATGTCAAATCAATATTTTAGACAAATCTTATTTTCATATAAAGGCAGCCTAAAAAAGGTTGCCTTTATTATATCAATCCACTTACCCATGAAAAAAATAACACTAATACTATCCATATGTGCAATGCTATTTTTTACAGCATGTAATAAACAGCTTGAATCAGATTTTGCCCTATTGCAAGAAGAAAATCAAACATTGATTGATAGTCTAAATCAATTAAAAACTGAAAAATTAAGCATAAGTCAAGATTATGGCAGATTACTAGAACAAACTACACTAATGGAAGGTGTCTTCTTTGAAGTTCAAATTGGTGCTTTCAAATATTTTGATCTATCTAAGTACAATGGAGATTATGTCAGACTAAGACAAGTAAGTGAAGAAAGTCTGAACAAATATGTACTAGGTCGATTTATAGATTACAATCAAGCTACAGATTTCAAAAAAGATATTCAAAACTTAGGTATAGAAGATGCTTTCATAGTAGCCTATATAGATGGTACTAGAGTAGAAATTGAAGAAGGAATAACGGCTGCAAAAGAAATGTATGGACGCCAATGATTAATTCGACAAAAATAAAACAAATTGAGAGCAAGATAAATAAGAAAATTGCTAGACTCAAAGACACTATTGCTGACTTGGAGGTAAATACGCAACCTATCTCTCCAGAAAACTCAATCGGTCGAGTAAGTCGCATGGATGCCATCAACAACAAAAGTGTACTAGAAGGTTCTTTGCGAAAAGCAAAAGATACACTAGGAAAACTCCAAGAGGCATTACAAAACATCAACCAAGAAGACTTTGGTGCATGCCAAAAATGTAAAAAAGAAATTGCTTTTGAGCGATTGTTATTTATGCCCGAAAGTAGAAGATGTAGTGGATGTGCTAGACAAGCTGTTTAGGAAACTTTAGATACTTTTAGTTTACCGTCTAAAACCTTACGTACCTTACGATAAAACATTTGTACCGTAGCATTGTTTTTAAATTTGTAATCTGCTACACGCACACAAGCTGCGATATTTTGCATATGAGGCTCTTCATTTGCCATTTCACGCTGCTCCTCTGCCATAAAAGTGTTGAAATCTATACGATCAGTAACAGATTTTCTCTCTTGTACACGTTCATAACGCATATTAGGATCTGCATCTACTGCAAAAAGAATAAATTCTGAATGATCTCTCAAAAATTCGACTTCACCTGGCGTACGAATACTTTCAATAACACAGTTTTTTCCTGAATCTTGAGCCAATTTGAACAATTCTTCTGCTAAAAATGCTGAATGATTTTCCTCTCTTAGTCGATTCGCAAGATTGGTCATAGTCGTACGATTAATAACCTCACCTTCTTCGTCTAATCTATCGATAAGATATTGACGTACAGAGAAATGTGTAAAACCATATTCCTCTTTTAATAGCTCCATCAAAGTGTCTTTTCCTGAGCCTATAGTTCCTGTAATCCCAATTACCATTAAAAAAATAAATTTTGAATTGGCTGCAAAGTTAATGATATTTGGGCTTAAATTTAAACTCAAATGAAAATATCATATTATCTCCTCCCAATTTTCGCCTTACTTATCCTTTTTTCTTGTGGCGGAAATAGTGTTAAAAATCCTGAACTGAAGCAGTTTGACAATATCAAAGTAACAGAATTTAAAAAGAAAAATGTAGAGATACAAACGACTATGCGTTACTACAACCCAAATGACTTTAGTATCATGGTAACGATGGCAGATTTTGATATCACCGTCAATGGAAAAGATGTCGGTACTTTTATCTCTAAAAATGGAAAAGAAGTAAATGCTGGTGCATTGCTCGAAATACCAGTAAGTGTATCATTTGCTCCAGAAGATGCTTTTGAAGATTTTGATGCAGGAATACTCAAAATTAAATCTGACCATGTTGCGACAGTAGAAATGGAAGGTTATTTAAGCATAAAAGCAATGGAAGAAGAAAGTAATGTCGAGTTTGAAATGGAGCAACTTGTTCTTTTCTCCAATGATAATTCAATCTCTATCGATGAAAATGGAAATATTGTAGAAAATTAATTCAACCATGAAAGCAAAAATTCTCTTATCTCTTTTCGTTTTATTTCTTTTTGTCGGCAATAGTATCGCTGCTGAAGTACCCGAATTTGTACGCACCAAAAATTGGAAAATAGAAAAAGTATCGACTGGAAGTCTTCTTGTTTCTATGACTGCTGTTTTTTACAACCCCAATAAAGCAAAAGCAAAACTCAATGACATCAATCTTGAAGTTATTCTAGGCGAAACCAAAGCAGGTAACGTAATACAAACAGGTGGGAAAGTAAAAATCAAGAAAAACAGTGCTTTTGAAATCCCTTTAGAAATTGAAATCGCTCCAGAGACCTCTGCATGGGGGTATTTATCCGGTTTTTTCTCTGCCGTGACACTACAAGACATCACAGTAGAAATCAAAGGATACATCAAAGTAAAAGTACTCGGAATACCACTTCGTATAAAAGTAGATGAGATAGAAACTGTCAATGCAAAAGATATTTTCTAAATTAGTGGCACAATCAATCATAAACTCATGAATCTACGTGCCCTAAAATATCTATCTGCTCTTGCCATTCCTATTATAGTAATAATATGCCTGATGATGGGTGGTTGGTGGACTTGGGGTGGACTTCTTTTCTCTTTTGGTGTTTTACCAGCATTAGAACTCGTCCTTCCTTTTTCTACAAAAAACATGGACAAAGTAGAAGAAGCAATGGCAAAAAAAGATAAACTCTATGATTTTATCGTATGGCTTATTGTTCCTGTACAGTATTTTCTTGTGTTTTATACTTTGTATCAGCTAAAAATCGATCAAGATGACTACGCATGGTACGAGTACGCAGGTTATATATCTGCTCTAGGTATTGCCTGTGCTGTGCTAGGCATCAATGTCGCTCATGAACTAGGTCATCGTTCTTCAAAATTTGAACAAACGCTATCAAAAATGCTTTTACTGACTTCATTGTACATGCATTTCTTTATAGAGCACAATAGAGGACATCATAGCAATGTATCTACACCTAACGATCCTGCCACTTCACGATATGGCGAGATGATTTATGCTTTTTGGTTTCGCTCGACTATCACAGGATATCTATCAGCATGGAAACTCGAAAATACTCGTTTGAAAAAACTAGGCAAGTCCATTTTTTCGATACACAATGAAATGCTCCGCTATCAAATAATTCAACTTGCATTTTTAGCAGGTATATTTTTCTATTTTGGAGCGATTCCTACACTTTGCTTTATTATCTCTGCTACGATAGGTTTCTTACTATTAGAATCTGTTAATTATGTAGAACATTATGGTCTGCAGCGCAAGATAAACGAATATGGCGCATACGAAAAGACATTGCCTATCCACTCATGGAATAGCAATCATCCGCTTGGAAGACTAATGCTCTTTGAACTCACTCGTCATTCTGATCATCACTATATGGCAAGTCGACCATACCAAGTGCTTCGCCATTTTGACGAAAGCCCACAATTGCCTACAGGATATCCTGGTATGGTAATTTTATCTCTTATACCGCCACTTTGGTTCAAGGTAATGCACAAAGAAATAGACAAACTCAAGACACGTAGCAATGATTTGGCGTAGTGACTTATTAGGTAATGGCAATGAGAGTATAAAATGAAGACAATTAAAGATAATTCAATAATAAAGAGTTTTCTATCAAAAATTTTAACATTATCTATTTTAATACTGTTTTCTCAAAATTGTTTGGCACAAACAAGTAATGGTGAAGATTTAAAATTAGGTCACTATTACTTATTACCTTTAGTAGATCCTTTTACTAAATTTTCTGAACAAATAAATGAGGATTTACTACAAGAAGTTAACTCTATTCTTGAAGAAAATGTTAATTATAATATAGAAATTATAGTTAAAAGAGATTGCTTTTCAGATTACAAGTATGCAGAATTTATTACAAATGCATGGGCAATAAAAGTAGAAAACTATATTTTAGAAAACGGTATTTCTAAAGATAGAGTAAATATAATATCTCTTGGTGCTTTTGAACCAAAATGTGTAGATTGCAGTCTTTGTGACGATATAAGAAAAATTTACATTAAATATTTTCTTTCTGATAGTGCTACAGAATAGACCCTCTCGCGCTCGTCTGTGACGAGAGTGTATCTTTGAAGAGCGTTTGCAACGCGACTACAATAAAAAGTGATATATTTACTGTATGTCTGAAAAGTACAAAGTATATGATAGTACACGACCTACATTTGTCACTATAACAGTGGTAGGATGGGTAGATGTATTTACTCAAAATAAATATACTGAAATACTTGATGATGCTATTCAATATTGTATCAAAAATAAAGGGCTTATAGTCAATGCTTATGTTTATATGACTAATCATATTCACTTGATAGCAAGGTCAGATACAGCCCTTCTTCAAGATATTATACGAGATTTTAAAAAATTCACATCAAAGGAAATGATTATAGCCATTAAAGAAGGGATAGAGAGTCGAAAAGAGTGGATGCTCAATAAATTTTCTTTTGAAGCCAAACGAACAAATAGAACCTCAAGCTACAAGTTTTGGAGAGATGGATTTCATCCTATAGAACTAGATGCAACACGATTAATAGAACAAAAAATGAACTATATCCATCAAAATCCTGTAAAAAGAGGTTTTG
>JBMZDS010000007.1:0-17024 GCA_049614465.1 Chitinophagales bacterium | reverse complement strand
AAATAGAAGCAGATAAACATGCAATCGCTTTGCAAAATATAAAAGTGGAAAAGATAACAGCGGAACAACTTGAGGAGATGAAAGCATTATCAGGGTCTTTCGAATCACTTTTTAGTAGAAAAGCAATGAAGTATCGCAGTATGGGGTTGAATGAAATGGATTTGACTGAAGAAGACTATCGTACTTATATTTTGGATGAATATACGTTCTTGAAGCGACCTGTATTTATTATAGAAAATGAATAACCTTGGATTAATCATATTGACTTTTGTAATGAGTGATAGTACTACTGTCTCTGTAGAAGATACTCTAGTAGTGAAGGAGTCTGTCGTATTCAGAAAGAATGATGACAATAGCACAACTATGAAATATCAATATAAACACCAGCAAGGTTTTTTCTGTGATTTTGAAGATAAGATTAGCGAAAAAAGAAAGATAAATATTAATCTAGGTGTAGGCGATCAATAATTTTTCCCCTAAAGTGAAACAAAAAATAAATCGCTCCGTATAATAAGGTAACGACAATTAGGTTCTGCAAAAAAAGAACGACAAGATATTTTAGATATAAATAAGAGTGTGCACCTCTGTTTTTATCGCCCAGAAAGCACTATGATTATAGTGCTTTTTTGTTTTTAGTGAAATGTTGTACTTTAGCGAGTATAAAAAGTTAATAATGCCAGACAACTCTTTTCGATACAAAATTCATGAAATCATTTTTGAAGCAGATACCCCTGCTGGAAAATGGTTTGATATTGCATTATTGATTTTAATAGTAGCAAGTGTTATTATTATAATGCTTGAAACTGTTGGTAGTATTCAGGTTAAATATGGTAGATTATTGGTGGCTTTGGAATGGACATTTACTGTTTTGTTTACAATAGAGTATGCTCTACGTATATATAGTTCAAAACGCAAAATGGGATACATTTTAAGTTTTTATGGATTGGTAGACTTGGTGTCTATAATTCCTACTTATTTAGGTTTATTTGCATTTGGTGCAAAATATTTTGCAATTGTAAGAGCTATGCGTTTACTAAGAGTTTTTAGGGTACTCAAAATGGTTCAGTTTCTCAATGAGTTTAATTTATTGTTACAAGCATTAAAGTCCAGTTTCAAGAAGATATTGGTTTTTTTGGGATTTGTTATCATCATTATTATGATTTTTGGAACATTGATGTATGGCATCGAAGGAGGAAAAAATAGTGGTTTTACTAATATTCCAGTAAGTATTTATTGGGCAATTGTGACGGTTACCACTGTAGGATATGGAGATATTGCTCCTGTGACTCCACTAGGACAATTTTTATCTGCTTGCCTAATGATTATAGGATATGCTATTATTGCAGTCCCTACAGGTATTGTAGGTTCCGAAATGGTGAGAGCTGACAAATCTAATATGCCCGTTAGTACACAAGTTTGTCAAAGCTGTAGTAAAGAAGGTCATGATTATGATGCTCGTAATTGTAAGTATTGTGGAGATGAATTGTAAAAAATGATACAAAAACTACGAATAGACAAATGGTTGTGGGCGGTACGTATATTCAAGACACGTACTGCGGCTAGTAAGGCGTGTGATGCAGGAAAAGTGAAAGTAAAAGACGACAAAGTAAAAGCATCATATAAAATTGCTGTTGGAGATATGATTAATGTACGAGTAAACTATGTCAATCGTATCGTTAAGGTTGAAAAAATCATTGAAAAAAGGGTGGGAGCGGCGATAGCAGTCGAGTGTTATGAAGATTTAACTCCTGACGAATTGAAACCTGAACGATTAAAATCTGCTTTTTTGCAGCCAACTGCATACAGAGAAAGAGGGCAAGGTCGACCAACCAAGAAAGAACGAAGAACTATTGATAAATTTACTACTGATTTTGAAGATTAGGTAGACACTATCGAAACAGTGTTAAAGTGTTACATATTTTTTTTGACCTTATTATTTTATCCAATTTTCAAGGTAAATGAAGCGATAAAAAATCTAAGGATAGCTTAATTTTCATCAAAAGAAGGTGAAAGAAACATCCATTTTAGATTTTTAGTGGAATGAACCGTAGCAAAATTGAGAGAAAAAAATACTGTCTTGACCTTTTTCGTTCTTTTTGTGTCAAGACAAAAAGGACAAAGACTAACAATAGATAATTATGCTAGACGTAATGCAGCAGTATTGTTTATTTTTATGCATGTCATTTTAACAGAAATTGTATTATGTGAGCGATTTTAGTTTTCTTTGTAGTTCAAATCATTCTTAATGAATTCATACACACCTCTTTCATTTCAAGACAAACAAAATAGTACAAGTGGAAAAGTAGCTTGGCAAAGTCCTTCTAATATTGCATTGGTAAAATACTGGGGCAAATATGGACGTCAGTTACCTAGAAATACATCGATTAGTTTTACACTAAAAAATGCGCATACAGATATGAAAATGTCTTATGTTCCAAAGAAGGGAGATGTAGCACAAGTCATTTTGTATTTTGAGGAAGAAAGGAATACCGCTTTTGAAGCTAGAATAGCCAAATTTATAGCCAGTATAGATGATATTTATCCTTTTTTACAAGAGCTAGATTTAGAAATTTATTCAAGCAATTCATTTCCGCATTCTGCGGGTATTGCATCATCAGCTTCGGCTATGTCTGCATTGGCTTGTTGTCTTTGTAGTATAGAAAGAGAAATTTTTGATACATTGAAAAATGAAGATGAGTTTTTGAAAAAAGCATCTTATATATCTCGTTTAGCATCAGGATCGGCAGCACGCTCTGTATATCCTACGTTGGCAGTATGGGGAGAACATCCTGATATTGATGGTAGTAGTAACGAATATGCTATTCCTGTAAAAACTGCTCCAATATTCGACACTTTTCGCAATAGTATATTGATAGCTTCTAGCGAAGAAAAATCGGTAAGTAGTACAGCAGGGCACAATTTGATGAATGAAAACCCTTATGCGGCTGTTCGTTTTACACAAGCCAATGATAATCTATCTAAATTGTATAAAGCCATGCAAGATGGCGATATAGACACTTTTATCGAAATAGTAGAACTAGAAGCATTGACTTTGCATGCTTTGATGATGACATCTACACCATCATATGTGTTGATGTGTCCGTCTTCTTTATCTATGATAGAAAAGATACGTGCGTTCAGAAAAACGACAGGTTTATCATTGTGTTTTACATTAGATGCAGGACCTAATATTCATTTATTATATCCTCAATCTATAGCGGGAGAAGTTCAGATTTTTGTACAGAACGAATTAAAACCTCTTTGCGAAAATGGATTGATAATCGAAGATGAAGTAGGAAAAGGAGCGTTTGCTTTGTAGTATGAGATTTCCTGCCAAAATATTGCTCTTTGGAGAATATACTCTTATCAGAGGTTCTCAAGGTTTGGCGATTCCTTTCGATCGATTTTCTTGTGAATTGGTAATGGCTAGTAATGATGTTTTGCAAGATTCTAAATTGATTTTAGACAAAATATATCAACACATCTGTAGTGATAAGCAGTTATCATTGATTCTTGATACAGAGCGATTTCATCAAGACATTGTGAAAGGATTGCAGATAAAAATGGATATTCCAGTTGGTTACGGTTTGGGGAGTTCGGGTGCATTGACGGCTTGTGTTTATGAACGATACGCAAAAAAAAAGGCAACCGATATCAATCAACTGCAAACTACATTAGGCAATATAGAATCAGTATTTCATGGTAAAAGTTCGGGTTTAGATCCTTTAGTGTCATTTTTACAAAAAGCAATATGGATAGATGCTGAAAAGCAAAACAATGAAATTCAATTAAGAACTGATTTTAAAGAAGAATTTTCTTTATTTTTGATAGATACTCGCCAAGCAAGGCGTACAGAGCCATTAGTAAATTCGTTTTTAGAAAAATGTAAAAATGAAAAATATGAATCAGCCATAGAATCAGAAATTGTACCACTCAACAATCAATTGATCACTTCTTTTATAGAGGGTGATTGGGGAAATATATCAAGTGTTTTTAAACAACTTTCGATAAAGCAGCTAACTTTATTTAAAGAACAAATTTTGCCAAAGCATATTTCAATATGGCAAGAAGGAATAGCAACGGATAATTATTACTTAAAAATATGTGGTGCTGGAGGAGGCGGATTTATGTTAGGCATCACACAGGATAAAACAAAAGTATTAGCAACATTTAATGAAACAAATATAATATGGATTTAAAGACAAAATTGAAAGAAACAATTGCTTATTTACAGCCGTTTTTCACTACAAAAATAGATGCAGGAATTATTTTAGGAACAGGATTGGGGCAGTTGGTTGATGAAATAGATATTGTAGAAACAATCGAGTACAGAGATATTCCTCATTTTCCAGTTAGTACTGTTGAGTCGCACAGTGGTCGCTTGATATATGGAAAACTGAAAGGTAAAACTGTTTTAGTAATGCAAGGACGCTTTCATTATTATGAAGGTTATGATATGTCGGAAGTAACTTATCCTGTTCGTATGATGAAGTTGTTAGGAATAAACAATCTTTTCATCTCCAACATCAGTGGAGGTATCAATCCTGATTATCAGATAGGTGATGTAATGGTGCTTTCCGATCATATCAATCTATTGCCAGAGCATCCACTGAATGGAAAAAACGAAAATGATTGGGGTCCTAGATTTCCAGATATGCTCGGTACTTATGACGAAGAATGGATAAATAAAGCTCTTGAAATAGGTCGTAAAAATGAGTATAGGATGCACAAAGGTGTTTATGTCAGTGTGCAAGGTCCTTGTTTAGAAACACCTGCCGAATATGCTATGTTGCGCTATATGGGTGCGGATAGTGTAGGTATGAGTACAGTACCTGAAGTGATAGTGGCTCGACACATGAGTATGCGTATTTTTGCGATTTCTATTATCAGTGATTTAGGAACACCTGAAGGAATAAAACCTGCGGATATCAATGAAATTATAAAAGTCGCGAACGAACAACAACCCAAATTGACTCATATAGTAGGAGAGTTGGTGCAATGTGTGTAATGGAAGTTTTTTTGTGAAGGACTACTTATATATTGATGCTAGTTCTTTCGCTTCATTTTCCCAGTTCAAAATTTGTTTGAGTTGCTTTGTGTTTTCCTTAAGTTGAATGTATGTTTCTTCTTCTTCAAAAAGAGTGGTGATAGCTTTTTTTATAGCGTCTTTATCTTGTAGCGATTTTATTTTTAAAGCGACTTGATATTGTTCCTGTGCTAGATTATATTCTGGAAAATCCATTACTAAAAAAGGAATTTCAGCATTGGTGTATTCAAAAAACTTATTGCCTAGAGAATAGTAGTAATGAATATTATTTTCATCCAGAAGATGATAGCCAATGTAGGCTTTTGGGGTCAATTCTTGTAAGGCTTTAGGTGTGAGTTTTCCTAAAAATTCGACTTTATCTTTTATCTCAAGTTGATGAGTGATTTCTCTCAATTTTTCATCCAGATCACCACTTCCCGCTATTTTCAATTTGTAAGGTAGTTCTTTGATGCAGTGTAGTAGTTCTTCTAATCCTCTTCCTTCATTCAATGCACCTTGATACAAGATGAATTTTTCATTTTTATCAATGACTGTATTTTCTTTTTGTAGATAAGGGACATTGCGAATAACCTTAAACTTTCGTTGTAGTTTTTCTTCAAAAATATTGGCTAAACTTTGGCATACTGTATAGTGCCGTTGAAACTTTGACACAAAGAATTTCTCAATAAAAGTCCATATCTTTTTCTTGGAAGAATTGTGCAATTCTGGTACTTCTGTAAACAACTCATGTGCATCAAAAACCAAAATACTTCTCTTGAAAATTGATGAAAAATAAACACCAATAATACTATCTAAGTCATTAGCTGTGAAAAAGTTAGCTTTTTTAAAAAGTAAAAAGAAAAACAAGCGAATATTATATTCTGCATAGAACAAAGCTCCTTTATGAAAAAAACATGACAATCGATATTGTTGATATTTGCGTGCCCGAAGTGGGGGCGAAGTGGGTAAAATTCTACCTACAAGCAACACATCAAATCCCATATCTGTCAAAGAAGACGATATACGTATCAATCGCTGGTCATAATTGAGGTCAGTCGTAGCTGCTAATATGATTTTCTTTTTTGTCATTTTCTTTTAATCATTCAAAATTAAGTCATCCTATATTTATCCCCATCTTTACGAAGATATTCATGGTCGAGCATCCAATGAAAAACTTGTAAAAGTCTACCTTTATTGTTGTACGGAATAGCATCTACCAAATATTCTAAAGAATGTGCTTTGTCTGTAAGTTCATTTTTTATTTGTTGACTTATGTTTTCTAGTTCTGTATCAGACAATTCTAATTTATTCCTACCTACACAAAAATCACAAACACCACATCGATCATCTCTTTTCTCCCCAAAATAATTGAGTAGCATATTGCTTCTGCAATTGTCTTTCGTACTAGCGTAATGCAAAATAGATTGCAATTTCTTTTCGAAAGTCTGTTTGCGTTGTTCTATCATCGGCTCATCAAGTTGTAGGTTGATGGGAGCCACTCTTGGATATAGATATTGAATAAAAGGTTTATTGTTTTGTTTTTCATAAATGAGAATACCTAGTTCATCGAGTTTGCCAAGTGCTTTTTCTATTTTTGTCTTGGTTGTCTTTAGTTTATTGGCTAGAAAAGATTCTTTTACTGCCGCAAATCCATCAAAAATCCCTCCGAATGAACGTAGTAAGAGTTTTATCAATGGTTCGTATGCTGCATTCTCTACTTGAAATTTATAGATAATTTCTTTGGTCGTTTTTACTTTGACACGAGAAGGCAGTCGCACACCTTCAGATACCTGTATATATTCGTTTTGTTCTAAAAACTTTAAAGCATGATGCGTTTTGATGGGCGCAAAATTGTATCGTCTACAAAATTCACTAATGTCAAATGGATAATTTTGAAACTGCCCGCTTCCTTCAGCGAGTTGAAAAAAATTGCCGAGTGCATTGTAAACAGCTTTGATTTCAAGAATACTTGGCATAGTGGCTTTCAGCTGGTCACGGGCTTTTAATTTATCACCCATATTGAATAGTAAAACAGCATAAGCTTTTTGTCCATCACGCCCTGCTCTCCCTGCTTCTTGAAAATAGGCTTCCAAACTTTCAGGCATATCCATATGTACAACTACACGTACATTTGCTTTATCGATTCCCATACCAAATGCATTGGTAGACACGATAACTCTTGTTCGTTCATTTATCCAATTGTCTTGTTTTCGGCTGCGCTCATCATTGCTCAATCCTGCATGATAAAAGTCTGCCGAAATCCCACATTTTAATATATAATCAGCGATTTCTTTCGTTTTTCGTCTATTGCGTGCATAGACAACTGCTGTTCCTTTTACTTTATGAAGAATATCTGTCAATTTGGTGAGCTTGGCATCTTCATAGAGAACAGAATAAGAAAGATTGCTTCGCAAAAAACTTTTTTGAAGTACATTTTTCTCCTTGAAAGTTAGTTTTTCTTGGATATCATCAACTACATCTGGTGTCGCAGTCGCAGTAAGCGCAAGGATTGGTATATTTGGAAAAAACTCACGCACATCTTTTATCTGCAAATAAGGCGGTCGAAAATCATATCCCCATTGTGAAATACAGTGTGACTCATCTACAGCAATAAGATTGACATTCATTTGTTTCATCCTTGCTTGGAAAAGTTCTGTCTGCAATCGCTCAGGAGAAACATAAAGAAATTTGTAATCACCATAAATACAGTTATCCAATATTTCATCAATCAACCGTTTATGCATTCCTGAAAAGATAGCAGCCGCTTTAATGCCTCTTTCTTTTAGATTGTAGACTTGGTCTTTCATCAGAGCGATGAGAGGAGAGACTACGATGCATATACCATCATTGCAAAGCGCAGGTACTTGAAAACAAATCGATTTTCCTCCACCAGTAGGTAAAAGTGCGAGTGTATCTTTTCCATCTAAAACAGACTGAATAATATCTTCCTGCATAGGTCGAAAAGATGAAAACCCCCAATATTGGAGCAATATGTCGCTTGGCTGTTTCAAAAAAGGGATTTATTAGTACGAAAGTAATAATAAATACGCTAACGAGTGTTTTGTCTTAATGTAGTGATAAAGTGAGACTTTGTAGTTTGAGTGGGGATGTTTTTTAGTTGCGCTTATCGTTTAGACAAAATGTCGTTTAAATGCATTTTATTGGACGATAAGCGAAGTTAGATTTTTCTCAAAACAAATACAATAACTATTGCATTTATTTTTACACAAAAAATAGCTTTTTGACATTTATCAAATTTACTTAGTAGCATAAGTTATATTTTTGCGATACATATATAATATGTGGTAAGTTTATAGTTAGTTCTTTAATTGGAGAACTAAATGTTAAATAATTGGTTTAAATAATAAACATATTTTATCTTCGCACAAATAATTTTTTGAATATGCAATCACACTCTTCAATTTTTCAAAAACTTCTTTTTTCATTACTGTTTATGGTATTGTTTGTAGGGCTTTCAGCTCAAAACAAATATACGCTCAGTGGATATATGCGAGACGCTTCATCTGGAGAAGATATTTTTGCAGGAAATGTATTCGTCCGTTCTGAAGGAAAAGGGACAACTTCAAATGAATATGGTTTTTATTCATTGACATTGCCCGAAGGAGTCTATCAAGTAGAATATACTTATCTCGGTATGAAACCTAAAATAATGGAAATCACACTGGATGAAGATGTAAAGCTAAATATCAATCTTGAAGATGCTTCTATTATCGCAGAGGAAGTTGTCATCACAGGAGAACGACAAGATGCCAATGTAGACAATGCCGATATAGGTACTGTAGAGTTAGATACAAGAAAAGCAAAAGAGATTCCTGCATTGTTAGGAGAGATAGATATCATGAAAACACTTCAGTTGATGCCAGGTGTCATGAGTGCAGGAGAAGGGAATTCTGGTCTATATGTAAGAGGAGGAGGACCCGATCAAAACCTTGTTCTTTTAGATAATGCTATCGTATATAACCCAGGTCACTTGTTAGGATTTTTCTCAGTATTCAATGCAGATGCCATTAAAAGTACAACACTTATCAAAGGAGGAATTCCTGCCAACTACGGAGGAAGGATATCTTCTGTGTTGGATTTGAGTATGAAAGAAGGAAATATGAAAGAATGGGGGTTTGAAGGAGGTATAGGATTATTGTCTGCTCGTCTTACTGCTCAAGGGCCTTTGAAAAAAGATGTGAGTTCTATGATTGTATCGGGTCGTTTGACTTATTTTAGTTTTTTAGCCAATCCACTAGCCCGTAGCCAACAAAAAGAAAATGGTGATGATGGAGCTGTCAATATTCCTTGGTTTTTTGATGTAAATGCTAAGTTTAATTATAAATTTTCTGATAAGGATAGATTATATGTAAGTAGCTATATAGGTAGAGATCGATTTAGTTTTAGTGGTGGTGGGGATTTAGAAATCGAATTGCCATGGGGAAATTCTACAGCTACTATGCGTTGGAATCATTTGTTTAATGATAAAATGTTTATGAATACAACATTCGTATTCAATGATTACACCTCTAAAATAGATGCAAGTTTTGGCGATTTATCATTTAAGCTAAATTCGGGTATTCGTGATATAGGATTGAAAGGACAATTAGATTTTTATCCTGTACCGACTCACAAGTTGAAATTTGGATACGATTATATGTACCATATTTTCACACCAGAGTTGTATGAGGTAAATACAGGAGATGAAACTTTTACTACTGAGATACAAAAGAAAAAGGCACATGAATTTGCTGTTTATTTGACAGATGAAATGGATGTTGCCGACTGGTTGAAAATCAATGCTGGAGTGCGTGTATCAATGTTTTCAAATGTAGGACCTTATAAGCGTATTTATTATGAGAATGGCAGTAATATTCCTACCGATACTGTAGAGTATAAAGGTTCAGATGGTATTGCTACTTACTTTGGTGTAGAGCCTAGATTGAATGCACGATTTCGTACAGGAAAATCCTCTTCTATCAAATTAGGTTTCAATCTCAATAAACAATATGTACACCTTGCTTCTAATACATCAACTACATTCCCTACAGATATATGGGTGCCAAGTACAGATTTAGTAAAACCTCAAACAGGTATTCAAGCTTCATTGGGTTATTTCCAAAATTTTCACAATGACGACTATGAAACCTCAGTAGAAGTCTATTATAAGCGTATCTGGAATATGCTTGACTATGGAGAGTCAGCCGTGCCAGGCAACAATAGAGAAGTAGAAGATTATTTTGTCAATGGCGATGGTTATAGCTACGGAGCAGAGTTTTTTCTAAAGAAAAGATATGGGAAATTTAATGGCTGGATAGGGTATACGCTCGCATGGTCCGATAGAAAATTTGATGCCATAGATAATGGAGAAAAATTCTATGCAAAATATGACAGAAGACATGATTTATCGATAGTATTGATATATGATATCAACGAAAAATGGAAATTGTCAGGAACATTTATTTATGGAACAGGGCAGACGACTACACTCCCTATCAATAGATATACATACAATGGAAAAGAGGTTAATGAATATGGCGATAGAAACTGGTATCGTATGCCTGCATATCACCGTATGGACATAGGTGCAACATTTATTATGAAAGATAATGATAAACGATATTCTGATTTGAATTTCTCTATCTATAATTTATATAATAGAGCCAATCCATACTTTATATTCAATGAAATCGAAGGAGATATCTCAGGCTTGCCAGATGGAGAAAGTATTTCGGTACAGGCGAAACAAGTATCTCTTTTCCCTATTTTGCCATCAATTACATGGAATTTTAGGTATTAAAACAATAAGAATTTTGAAAGATATGAAAAAGATAATTATATATACATTTAGTTTGTTGATGATAGCTTATGTTGTTACTTCTTGTGAAAAAGATGTTATTATTGATTTGCCTGCTTCGACACAAAAAATAGTGGTAGAAGGAAATGTTACTATAGGTGAACCTATAATTTTGACCTTGACGACTACAATTCCTTATTATGATACGATAGACTTGCAGACTTTTGAAAATAACTTTGCTCATGATGCAGAAGTCAAAATATGGAATAGTAATGGAGATACTATGAATATGGTAGAGTTCTGTATAGCAGATATTGTTGATTTTCTCGATCCAGAAGATGTAGAAACCTTTGGCGATTTATTTGGTTTTAATTTAGATTCGATAGATGTAGATGAAATTCCTAATTTTTGCTTCTACATAGATGAAGGCTTAGCTGATTTTAGCAACCCACAACCTACTTTTTTAGGTGAAGAGAATACAACCTACCATCTAGAGATAAATACAACTGATGGACAATTACTTACAGCTGAAACAACGATACCTGTATTGCGTCCTCCTAATTTCTTAGAACTGGCGCCTCACCCATCAGAAGCAGGATGGTACAGAGTAGATGCCAATCTAACTATCCCCAATACACCTGGACAGTATGTGCGATTCAAGACAGCATATGATACGAGCGATTTTGTAGCTCCAAATCCATCGGTTTATGACGATAATACATTTACTTCTGATAACTCTACTATTACTTTGCCTTTACAAAGAGGGTATTCTGATGGGGAGGATGTAGAATTGTCATTGTTCAATTATTTTGAAGAAGGAGCTTGGATGTATCTGGAGTGGTCAAATATAGACTATGCTACTTTTGATTTTTGGACGACTATAGAAAATGATGGAGGAGATTCTCCTTTTAGTTCGCCAGTAGAAATCACAGGGAACATCAATGGTGGACTTGGGCACTTTGGCGGTTATGCCACTACGATTGATTCTATATATGTAGGACCATAATTGATCTTTTACTTTTTTAAGAAAAAGAAGTACATTAGATGTCAATTTAAAACCAAACAATATTTTATGAATTTATCTATCAAACATTACTTTTATTCTTTGTTATTTATTTTACCATTGATTTTTGTTGCTTCATGTGACAAGGATGACGATGATAGTAATAAGGAAATCATTATTTCTCCAAGTGCAAATGCAGCTAATGAAGCTCAATTGGCTTTTATTGAAGCTGAAGATGGTACAACTATCATTTTTGAAGAAGGTGAATACGACTTTACCAGTACTCTTTCTATTGATGGAAAAAATAACATTATTATAAAAGGTGCAGGACGCGATAACACAACTTTAGATTTTAGTGGACAAACTACAGGAGGAGATGGAGTTTTGGCTACTAACTGTACAAATATTCGATTTGAAGATATTACAATACAAGATTCTGAAGGAGATGCTCTTAAAACAAGAGACTGTGATGGAGTTAGTTTTGTAAATGTAGCTACTGTGTGGTCAGGAGAACCTAGCGAAGATAATGGCGCTTATGGTCTTTATCCAGTATTATGTACAGAAGTTTATATCGACAATTGTTATGCGTATGGAGCATCTGATGCAGGTATATACGTTGGACAATCAGATAAAGTAATTTTGAAAAATAGTGTTGCCGAAGGAAATGTGGCAGGAATTGAAATAGAGAATACGACCAATGCAGATGTTTTTGATAATGAAGCATTTGATAATACAGGAGGAATTCTTGTTTTTGATTTGCCTGGTTTGACACAATATGGCGAAAATGTAAGAGTCTTTAATAACAACTCACATGATAATAATCGCACCAATTTTGCTCCAGCAGGAAATATTGTAGGAAATGTACCAGCGGGTACAGGATGTATGATATTAAGTACTTCAAATGTTGAAGTATTTGACAATGATTTTACAGAGAATGATTTTACAGGAATTTTAGTAGCTAGTTACCTAATTATTGATGAACCAAATGATCCAGGATATAATGCATTTCCTACAGGAATATATCTACATGACAATACACATACAATGACAGGATCTGTAGATAATGTAAATCAACCATCTTTGATACTCGATATAATAGGTCTCTTAGAGTCAAATTCGATAGAGCAGCCTAATATTTTTACTGATGGGATATATGTAGTGCCCACTCAGATATGTGTTCAAGAGGGAAATGCTTCTTTTGTTAATTTGAATATTGCTGCTGATGATACATATCAATCTATAGTAACTGATGCGTCAAATCATGATTGTGTAAAAACTGCATTACCAGAAGTAGTTTTCACTCCTTTCTAAAGAAGATATACAATACAGATTAATTTAAAATCCACCTACTATTGTATTAGGTGGATTTTTTAAATACTTAAATATGAGTAAGAAAAACGGAGTTTTTATCATTGTTTTGTTATTAATGTTAATGATTTTTTGTGCAAAAGATGAGCAAACAAATAATGGAATTAATATACCTCAAGCAGGTGGACATGAATATCTTTCTGAGTATAATTTCTTTGAAGGAGATATCGCTAATATGTCTCCTGTAGATGGTATTTTACCTTATGATTTAAATATGCCTTTGTTTAGTGATTATGCATTAAAGAAAAGATTTATATATGTGCCAGATGGAAGTGCTGCAAGTTTTGATACTTCAGGTGTATTTGATTTCCCTATGGGTTCAGTTTTGATAAAGCATTTTTACTATGAAAACAATGATGGTAGTTTTAATGCTGTAGAGACAAGATTGCTAATACACCAAGCTGGAGGGTGGCAACCATATACTTATGAATGGAATCAAGAAGGAACTGAAGCTTCAAAGACTGTTTTGGGGGCAGTGAAAAGTATGGATGTTACTGTAGATGGTCTAAATCATAGTTTTAATTATTCTATTCCCAATACGAATCAATGTAAAAACTGTCATGCATTCAATGGAGCTACTTTGCCGATAGGCCCTGTTGCTCAAAACCTTAATAAAGATTATTCATACACAGAAGGTACATCTAATCAGATTGAAAAATGGATGTCAGAGGGTATAATTTCATCAGGAAGCATATCAAATCTAAATGCTTGGCCAAGTATGGAAAATAATTCAGCTTCTATAGAGTCAAGAGCAAGAGCATATTTATCAGTAAATTGTTCTTCTTGTCATAGATTAGAAGGAAGTGCTGCTAATTCAGGATTGTATTTGGAATACCACAATCAAGATTCTTTAAGTTTAGGATTTTTTAAGACACCTGTTGCTGCTGGTTCGGGCTCTGGGGGATTAGAACATGTTATTGAACCAGGCAGTGCAGAGCAATCTATTTTGTACTATAGGATAAACTCGGATGAAGTAGAAGTACGTATGCCCGAGTTGGGTCGAGAACTTTTGCATCAAGAAGGAATTGATTTGATAAAAGAGTGGATAGACAATATGTAAATTCTATTCTTTTTGTTAAGAAATTAAAATCTGTGGATAAAAAGAAACTTTACTCTTTCCTTAGCCGTTTACTATCCGTATTTTAGCAGCTGATTTAAAAAAGAGCAAGCAATTTATAGTACTTGTTACTTATTACTAAATTCTTATTACATAGAAAAGAAATGGAAAAATACAATTGTATTATAGTAGGTTCAGGACCTGCAGGATATACGGCAGCAATCTATGCCGCTAGAGCAAATATGAATCCCGTAATGATAATGGGAATGGAGCCAGGAGGACAACTCATGCAGACTACTGATGTAGAAAATTACCCAGGTTATCCAGAAGGAATAATGGGGCCAAAAATGATGGGTGACTTCAAAGCACAGGCTGAGAGATTTGGTACAGATATTCGCTATGGAATGGTGACAGAAGTAGATTTTTCGCAAAGACCTCATAAATTAATTGTCGATGGTGAAAAAGAAATTTATGCTGAGACTGTAATTTTAGCAACAGGAGCTACTGCAAAATGGCTAGGAATAGAATCAGAAAAAAGACTAAACGGGGCGGGAGTTTCTGCTTGTGCAGTTTGTGATGGATTTTTCTATAGAAATAAAGATGTAGGAATTGTAGGAGCAGGAGATACTGCGGCTGAGGAAGCACTTTATCTTTCTAAATTGTGTACAAATGTCCACATGTTTGTCCGTAGAGATGAAATGCGTGCTTCTAAAATCATGCAAGAACGTGTTTTAAAAACAGAGAATATTACTGTCTATTGGAATACTGAAACAGATGAAATTTTAGGAGAAAAAGAAGTTGAAGGTGTTCGTGTATTGAACAATAAAACAAATGAGAAAACAGAAATTCCATTGCAAGGATTTTTTGTAGCAATAGGGCACAAACCGAATTCTGATGTATTTAAAGACTATATAGATACAGATGATGTTGGTTATGTAATCACAAAAGCAGACTCTACACAGACAAAAGCAGAAGGAGTATATGCTTGTGGAGATTTGCAAGATAGCGTATATCGTCAGGCTGTGACAGCTGCAGGTACAGGCTGTATGGCGGCACTTGAGGCAGAGCGTTTTTTAGCCGAAAAAGAGATTATATAGGTTTTGGCACGATTATAGACTTGATGTTTGTATCAATCAAAAAAAAGTGAGAATGAAAAAATCAATTATATTAACGACTCTTTTTGCTTTTATCGTTAGTTTATCTTTTGCGCAGACCGATTGGGAGCTGAAAAAAGAAAAAAATGGGATAAAAGTCTATACAAAAACAAAAGCTGGTCAAACCCTTAAAGCATCAAAAGCAGAAATGACTGTCGATGCGAGTGTTGATGATATTTTAGGGGTGTTAAATGATATTCCTAATTATGTAAATTGGACACCAAAGACAGAATCAGCAAAATTGCTTAAACAAGTAAGTTCAACAGAATATTACTATTATACGGTAATAAAAGCACCAATGGTGAGCAATAGAGATCTGGTAGCACATGTCAAAATCTATGAAAGTGGAGGTTCTACTATTGTTGATATGACGGGAGATCCAGATTATATTGATGAAGATGAAGATTTGGTCAGAATGCCAAGTTATAAAGGTGTATATACTTTGACAGCACAAGGCAATGGCAAGACTAAAATTGTGTTAGAATATAGTGCGGATCCAGGAGGAAATTTGCCTGATTGGATGGTCAATACTGCTGCTGTAGATGTTCCTTACGATATGTTTATGGATTTAGAAGAACAGTTCTAATTTTTCTCTCAAAATAATAGATGAAGCCTTGGTGTAAAAACTGAGGCTTTTCTTTTTGCTGTCAGAATTGAATGTATATTTGACGTACCAACTAACAAAATGAATAATGAAAGATTACTATAAAGATTCTCTTTTTTTGCATGAAAAAATGAGAGGTAAAATCGGCATTGTCCCTAAAATAAATGTCATAGATAAAGATGATTTATCACTAGTTTATTCTCCCGGTGTGGCAGAGCCATGTCGTAGGATAGCTGAAAATCCTAGTGATGTATGGAAATACACTATCAAAAGTAATACCGTAGCGATTGTCTCTGATGGAAGTGCGGTATTGGGTTTGGGCAATATAGGTCCTCATGCAGCTATTCCAGTTATGGAAGGCAAAGCAATGCTCTTTAAGAAATTTGCTGGTATCGATGCATTTCCTATCTGTCTAGATACCCAGGATACAGATGAAATCATTGAAACAGTTAAACGCATCGCACCAGTATTTGGAGGGATAAATCTTGAGGATATAGCAGCGCCTAGAAGTTTTGAGATAGAGGAGAGATTACAAGATATCGGAATCCCTGTTTTTCATGACGATCAGCACGGTACAGCTATTGTTGTGCTAGGTGGATTGATAAATGCATGTAAAGTTGTAGGCAAAAAACTCGAAGATGTAAAAGTTGTCGTCAATGGAGCGGGAGCAGCAGGAGTTGCTATTGCAAAATTATTGCGTTGTATCAATTCTGACCCTAGTGTATGTATTCCTGTCAAAGAATTGATAATGGTAGATAGTAAAGGAATCGTGAGTAAGAGCCGTACAGATTTGAATGATGCTAAAAAGGAAATATTAGCTTTTTCAAATCCAAATAATATGGATGGCACTTTACGAGATGCTATTAAAGATGCAGATGTATTTATAGGTGTGAGTGTCGGAAATCTCTTAAATGCTGATGATATTAAAACTATGGCAAAAGATTCGATTGTTTTTGGCTTGTCTAATCCTGAACCAGAAATAATGCCTGCTGAAGCCTACAAAGGTGGCGCAGCT